>DASUAN010000115.1:0-3827 GCA_035763765.1 Candidatus Deferrimicrobiaceae bacterium | reverse complement strand
ACATCTTTGATAGCTATTCGCGAGAGGCGTTCGAAGCATCCCTCACCAGACGGACACGAATTGTAGAGCATGAAGAAATTACATCCAGCCAGCGAACCCTCTACGCATTCGACCGGATCTAAGCAGTAACATCGCCGCCTTCTTTTCGCTTTCTTCCCACCCTTGTTGCACCTGGCCCCGGGATCGGGTCTTTCAGGCAGACGGAAGCCAAAACCATGACCTCTTCGCCGTATAACGGCCCCAGCCTCGTGGAAGCGTTACTTCCCTTGTCTCCCAATCGGCTTTTATTGCCAGTCGATACTCTTCCTACGAGATCTGGGAAAGCCCATGGCCTCTCTATCCCCCCCGGAAGGCAGACAGATATTTATTCACCGTTGCCGGGATGTGCCGTTCGATGAGCGCAGCGCTTCCGATCCATGCCCAATCTGTCCCAAGCGGAAAAAAGCCTTCGTAGGGAGCGAAAAGTAGTAGGGTTTCTATCACCGTGGTATCATCGGCAAAGTCTTGCCGAGAACTCAAGGACGCGGCGGAAATCATGGAATTCTCCCTGTCGACCCACCTCTTCGTGTTCCGGGATCTGGACGAATCCGTCGTGTCGCTCTTTCCGGAGTTCGGGTTCCCGTCCGCCGAATTGTGGGCCATGCCTCCCCACTTCCCGTACGCGGACCCTACCGCGGCAGGCGAGATCGCCTCCCGCCTGTCCCTCCACGGAGTCCGCGTGGCGAGCCTCCACGCTCCGCTCTATCCCGACGTTCGAAGCTACAAGAAGGACCGCTGGTACTCCCTTTCCTCGGAGGATGAGTCTCACCGGATCGTATCGGTGGAGGCCACCGCGGCGGCGGGGGCGTGGCTCGCGCGCAACGGCGGAGGGACCGTCGTCCTGCACACGAATTTTCCTGCCGAGAACTGGTATCCGAGGAGGTGGGGGGCGTTCCTGAGTTCCCTGAACGAACTTCTCGAGAAGATCCCCGGGAACGTGCGGTTCGCCTTGGAGAACACGCCGCTTTCCTCGGGACGGCTGGAGATCGTCATGGACATCGCCGACCGGTATCCCGAGGAGCGGATCGGGGTCTGCCTCGATCTCGGGCATGCCCACATCGGCGGAGACGTCAAAAGGGCCATCCGGGACTCGGCGCCCCGGCTCACCCACGTGCACGCCTCGGACAACCACGGGGACCGGGACGACCACCTCGTCCCGGGGCGCGGGACGATTCCCTGGAAGGAGGTGTTCGCGGAGCTGGAAGCGATCGGCTTCCCGGGCCCGTTCATTGTGGAGTTGCGCGACTACACCCGGGGAGACGACCCTCCCTACCGCAGTTTCGGGGAGATGCTCGCCGAGTGCCGCATCGCGCTGGAGCCATTCGCCGGCGAAGGAGGACGACGCCGAAGGTGGATGAACGGGCAATCGGGATAATCCTTTCCGGGCTCTTCCGGAAGCCGGCCCGGGTGGCCGGGATCTCCGAACTGGCGGGGGATGCCTCCACCCGCCGATACTTCCGGGTCCGGATGTCCCCCGGCTCCCCCCTTTCCTCCCTCGTCATGATGCGGTACCCGGACGAGGTCCCCCCCGGGGAGGAACTCCCGTTCGTGAACGTCCACCGGTATCTTCGGAAGGCGGGCGTCCCCGTGCCGGAGATCTATCTCGCCGCGCCGGAAGCCAAGCTCCTGTTCCTGGAGGATGCGGGGGACACGATGCTGGAAGAGGTCGTCCGCCGGGCGAACTCCGCAGACGAGTACCTCCCGCTCTACGAACGGTGCCTGGAGACCCTGGTCCGGATCCAATGGGACGGGACGAAGGCGCTCGATGGGGAGGCGTTCCCGTCCCGACTCGCTTTCGACGTGAAGAAGTTCGCCGAGGAAATCGCCTTCTTTTTCGAGAACGCCGTCCGGAAATACGGGGGAATCCCCCTGTCCGATGCGGAAGAACGCGCCATCGGGGACCGGTTTCTTCCGTTTCTCGAGGACCTGGCGGCGCGCCCGCGCGTTCTCGCCCATCGCGATTACCACAGCCGGAACATCATGGTGATCCCGGGCACCGAGGGGAATGGCCCGCCGGCGTTGCGAATCCTCGATTTCCAGGACGCCCGGATGGGAAACGTCTTCTACGATCTCTGCTCCCTCCTGCGGGACTCCTATGTCACGCTGTCGGAAAAACTGGTGGACCACCTCTGCTACGTCTATCGGCACGCCGCCCCCGCGGAGCTCCGGCGGATGGGGGGAGACCGGGCCTCCTTCGCGTACCATCTCGACGTCTCCGCGCTGCAGAGGAACGTCAAGGCGATCGGCACCTTCGGAAACCAGGCCCACAACCTCGGGAAGCGTTTCTACCTGCGGTTCATCCCGCCGACCGTAGGCCATCTCGCCTCGAACTTCGAACGGAACTCCCGGATGAAGCCGTTGGCGAAAAAACTCCTGCCGATCCTCTGCGCGCTTGCCGGGAAGGCGGATTCGGAGGCTCCGTCGTGAGGGGGATGGTCCTCGCCGCCGGACTGGGGACCCGCCTGCGTCCGCTTTCCTACGAGCTTCCCAAGCCCGTCATCCCGGTGCTCGGCCGCCCCCTCTGCACCTACAACATGGAATTCCTCCGACGCGCGGGGATCAAGACGTTCGTCCTCAACCTCCACACGAATCCGAAACTCATCCAGCAGCGCGTGTCGGGGTGGGCGGGCCGAACGGCCCGCGTCGACTTCACGCTGGAGCCGGTCATCCTCGGGACGGGCGGAGGGATCTGGAATGCCCGCGAGTTCCTGAAGGACGGCACCTTCGTCACCATGAACGGCGACACGATCGTCTCCTTTCCCTTCCGCCCCGCGCTCGCCTTCCACCGAAAGAAGAAGGCGTTGGCGACCCTCGTTCTCTTCCCCGACCCCGCGAAACGGTACACTCCCGTCTGGGTCGGAGAAGAGGGCAGGATCACCGGGTTCGGAAGGGAGCCGGGAGAGGGCGCGCGCTCCGGTTTCTACACGGGGTGCCAGATCGTGGAACCGGAACTTCTCTCGCGGATCCCGCCGGGAAAAGCGTCGTGCATCATCCGGGAGACCTACGCCCCTCTCGTGGCCGGCGGGGCGCCCGTCTTCGGATGGATCTCCTCGGGGCGGTTCCACGAGTTCGGAACCCCGGCCGACTACCTGGCCGGCACCATGGCTCTTCTGTCCGCGAAGAAGCCGGAAGCGTCGTCCCCCGACCCGGCGGACGGGGGGCCCGCGATCATCCCCCCCGTTCACATCTCCCCTCGGGCGAAGATCGCCCCGGGCGCGCGGATCGGCCCGGAGGCCGTCATCGAAGACGGTGCGACGGTCGCCGAGGGAGCCTCGGTCTCCCGTTCCATCCTCTGGCCGGGGGCCGTTCTTCCGGCGGGAGAAGAACTCTTTGACGCGATCCTCACCCCCCGGCGCCGCGTCCAGGTGGGTTGACTCCGGAAAAGGGCCGCCTAAAGTCTCATGTGCAGATAGAGGGAGAGGACGGCGAGCAGGAACGTGTACGGAGCGAAACGGAGGAACTTCCCCCGGGAAACGAGCCGCTCGACGAAGGTCAGGGCGGCGTATCCCACGACGAGCGCCATAAGAAACCCCAGGAGGGAGGGAAGGATCCCCGGGAGGTTCGATACCCCCTGGTGCAGATGCAGTGCCGCCGCCCCCAGAATGGCCGGGATCGAGATGAAGAAGGAGTATTTCGCGCTTCGCGATGCGCCGATCCCCAGCACCAGCGCGAGCGATATCGTCGAGCCGGACCGGGAAAGGCCGGGGAAGATCGCCGCCCCCTGCATGATCCCGATCGCCGCCGCCTCCCAGAGATCGATCCGGTCCGGATCCGCCTTGTGGCGGAAC
>DASUAN010000114.1:0-4855 GCA_035763765.1 Candidatus Deferrimicrobiaceae bacterium | reverse complement strand
GGATGTCCGTAACCTGCGTGTGCAGCGAGAAGGCAACCCCTTTTCCTTTGAGGGCATCGGTCATGCGGGCGACGACGCGGTGCGCCAGATCGGTCCCCATGTGCCGCTGCCTCGCGGGAAGGAGCGTGATGTCCCAAAGCCCCTTGGGGGTCCGGTGCCGCACCCAGGACACTCGGTCCAGCCACCAGCCGATTTTCTCGTCGTCCTCCCCGTAGAGGGTCCGGTCGGCCCCGTGCTCCAGAAATACCTCGTCGATCCGGGCGATCCGCGCCTCGGCCTCCGATTCCGACATCCCCAGTTCCGAAAGGTCGAGCCCGATGTGGGGAGAGAGGTTCAGCTTGCCATCCGTCATCGCCCCGGCTCCCCCGGTGCGGTCCTTCTCCTCCAGTACGAGAACGCGCAGCTTCCCGGCCAACGCCCCGGCGGCGAACAGCCCCGCGGGCCCTGCCCCGACGATGACGACATCCCATGCGGCTCCTTGATCAACGGCCACCTTCGCCTCCCGGACCGAGGATCCGCGGGCCGGCCGAAAGCCGGAAAGGCACCGGGGAGAAGCCGCGGTCCGCAAGGAACGACTCCAGCCGCCTCCGATCGCCCGGTTCCCGCAGCAGACCGAACATCATTCCTCCCCCGCCGGCACCGCACAGCTTCGCCCCGGAGACCCGCCTCCGGAATTCGGAGGAGGAGAACAACCGGTCCACCGCCTTCGTGGAAACGCCCCGCGCGATCGTCCTTCGGATCGCCCACTCGCGCGCGACGGCCCCCCCGACCTGGTCGATCTCTCCTTCCGAGACGGCCCGCCATGCGTGCCTCGCAGCCGCCGCGATCCCCCGGAATCGCCCAAGCGCCTCGGGATCCCCGTCGATTGCCCCGCGGATCATCCTCCAGTTCAAGCCCGCGGAGAAGTGGGATCTCCCCGTGCTCGCCAGAAATCCGTGCGCTGCAAGCGCTTTCCCCGCCTGGGTCCCCGGCCCGATCCTCTCAGGTTCCATCCGTCCCGGCAGGTAACGAATCCCCTGGACCCCGCCGCGCAGCGCGGAGATATGGTCCTGGGAACCGGTGAGGCTCCGGAGATAAGAGGCTTCGATCTCCATCGCTTCCCGCGCCGTCTCCCTCCAGCCCTTCCGCACCCCGAGAAGCCGGGCCATCCCCAGCATCGTTGCGACGAGAAGGGCGGACGACGCTCCGATCCCAGAACCCACGGGCGCTTCGTTGCGGAACCGCAGCTCGATCCCGCTTCGAGGCGGGAAAAAACGCAGGGCCGATGCGACGAGCCCGAACTCCCCTCTCGCCGGAAAGCCGTGCGTGTCCGAGGCCTCCGACCGGCGGGAGAAGGATTCGGAAACGAGGCGGGCGGGGCCCCGCACCTCATGGATCGTGACGGTGCTTTCCACGCCGATCGCCGCATTCACGGTCATCGAGCCCGGAACGAGAAGATAGACGGGGAAGATATCGAGGGTTCCCCCGGCGATGTCGACCCGGTTCGGCACCACGACGCGGGCCAACAGGTCCTCTCCCCGGGGTTTGGGTCCGACCATCCGCTCCCTCTCCACGCAACGCGTCTTTCCCGTTTTTTCTAACACGGCCGGAAAGGAAGAGAAAGTCGTCATTTCCTCCTTTACCGCCTGCCGGCTCCCCCTGTATAAAATTGTAGAAAAGAGCGCCAGGACCGCACCCCTTCGGACAGGAGGTTTCCGATGCCGCCCGTCAAAATCCGCTGGTTCGGCCATTCCGGCTTTTCTCTCAAGGACCCCTCCGGCAAGACCGTCCTGATCGACCCCTGGTTCCAGGGAAACCCGACCGCGCCCTCCGGGCCGGAGGAGGTGACGAAAGCGGAGTTTCTGCTTCTTACGCACGATCACTTCGACCACGCCGCCGATGCCGCCGCGCTCGCCCGTCAGACCGGCGCCCTCGTCGTCGGAATCTTCGAATTGATCGGGGACCTGAAGGCCAAGGGAGTTCCCGAGGCCCAGCTGCTGCACGGCGGGATCGGAATGAACGTGGGCGGCACCGTGGTTCTCGACGGGTTCTCCTTCACGATGACGGAGGCGAGGCATTCCTGCACGCTCGGCACGCCCGTGGGGTACGTCATCCAGACCCCCTCCGGGCTGACCGTCTACCACTCGGGAGACACGGGGATCTTCGCCGGCATGGGGCTCATCGGCGAGCTTTCCCCGATCGACGTGGCGCTGCTGCCGATCGGCTCGGTCTTCACGATGGATTATCGCCAGGCGGCGAAGGCGGCCGCCCTGCTGAAGGCGAAGACCGTCATCCCGATGCACTTCGGAACGTTTCCGATCCTCGAGCCGAATGCGGACCGTTTCGTCGCGGAGATGAAGAAGACCGCCCCGGGGACGAAGGTGGTCGTCCTCCGTCCGGGAGAAGAGACCTCCGTTTGAACGTCAACGTTTTTCCGCCACCGCGGCCATGAGCAGGGGGAAGAGGATCTCGTGCGGCCCGATCAGGTGGTACCCTTTCCCGCCGCCTTGCGTGGGCCGCAGCACGACGTTGACATCGGGGCGGTAGAGCTTCTGGAAATCCATGTTCACGGTGGTGATCCTCGACAGGGGGTTCCCGAGATTCCGGGCCACCGATACCGCCTTGAGGAAGACCTCCGGCAGGACGACGGCGGAACCGACGTTGAGGTAGACCCCCCCCTGGAGGCCGGCGACCAGCGAGCAGAAGGTCCGGAAATCCCGTAGGGACGCCTCCCCCATGACCGCGCCGTCCGCTTCGGGGTGCATGTGGGTGATGTCCGCGCCGACGCAGACGTGGACGGTCACCGGAATCCGCAGGTCCCACGCACCGGCGAGAAGGGAACGCCGGCGATGGGGGGCGCGGGACGCGGCAAGGGCCTTCCCGACCGCCGCCCCGAAACCCAGGCCCTCCCCGACCCCGGCGGCGAGCGCCGAGTGAAGGAACTGCGCCGTTTCCCGGGCCATCCCGAAAGAGCCGTCCGCCAGATGCGAAGCGACGTCCTCGGACGTTTTCCCGGCCAGCGCGAGCTCCACGTCGTGGATCACCCCCGCGCCGTTCATCGCGACGCCGTCGAAGATCCGTTCCGAAAGCCCCTGGAGCAGGAGGGGGGAAAGTCCCACTTTGATGAAATGGGCCCCGATCCCGAGCAGGACCGGCGACCCCCGACGCCTGGCGCGAACCACCGCCTCCACCACCGCGCGAAAATCCTTCGCCGCCAGGTAGTCCGGCAGTCCGTCGAGAAATCCGGCGAAGGACATCCCTTTCCGCACGGGGGATGCGAACCCCCGGAACGAAACCTTGCTTTTCCTGGAGTGAAGGGAAGTGCGGCGGAGCCGGGAGAGGTCGAGCTTCCTCATCGCTTTCCGACCTCACGGAAGAGCAGCGTGTCCGTGAGGTCGCACAGGATGTGCCCCACCGCCATGTGCGCCTCCTGGATCCTCGGGACGCTCCGGGAGGGGACGCAAAGGGCGATGTCCGCCAGCGCGGCAGCCTTCCCCCCCTCCCCCACGAGCGCGATCGTGACCATTCCCTGCCTTTTCGCCACCCGGAACGCCTTGAGCACGTTCTGGGAGCTCCCGCTCGTGCTGATCGCGAACGCGATGTCTCCCTTCTTCCCGAGGGCCTTGATCTGCTTGCTGAACACTTCGTCGAAGGCATAATCGTTCGAGATGCTGGTGAGGATCGAGGTATCCGTCGTCAAGGCGATGGCGGGCAGGGGCGGGCGCTCGATCAGGAACCGGTTCATGAACTCGGCCGCGATGTGCTGGGCGTCGGCGGCGCTCCCCCCGTTGCCGAAGAGAAGGACTTTCTTCCCCGCCTTGAAGGCATCGGCGATCGTCTTCGCCGCCTCCAGGAGGTCCCCGGTCATCGTCTCGATCATCTGGAGGCGAAGCTCCGCCCCCTCTTTCAGCATCTTGGCAATCGCTTCCTTCAATGAGGAATCCCCCCCGGAATGGTAGAGAAAATTGAAACGTTTTTTCCCGGAGGTGTCAAGGAAACCGAACCCCCGATCCTTCCTTTTCGGAAAAAACCGCGGTAGCATGAATCGCATCGATCCGATCTCGAAGGGGCCTTCCCGTGGACGACGTGATCGACCAGATCCTGGAAGGGACGAAAACCGTCGCCGTCGTGGGCCTTTCGGACAAGCCCGGCCGCCCGAGCCACGTCGTGGCGCGCTATCTCCGGGAGCACGGGTACCGGGTCATCCCGGTGAACCCCCGGGTCCGCGAGGTGCTGGGGTTGAAGTCGTACGGATCCTTGAAAGAGATTCCGGAGAAGGTCGACCTGGTCGACGTTTTCCGCAAATCGGAGCATGTCCCGGGAATCGCCGAGGAGGCCATCCGGATCGGCGCAAAATATTTCTGGATGCAGGAAGGCGTCGTGCACGAGGAGGCGCGGACGAGTCTCGCCGGAGCGGGGATCCCTGTGGTGACGGACCGGTGCGTGAAGAAGGAGCTCGCGAAACGGGGAAGGTAACGACACCAAATGACCGCTCCTGGATCGAGGGAGGTCTTCTTCGCCGAACGGCGTTCGACCGGCGCCCCGGCGGGGAAACAGGGCGGAAATGGAGGAATCGATGGCCGGAAACATAATGGAACTCAACAGCGGAAACTTCAAGGCGACGGTGGAATCCGGAACCACGCCGGTGCTGGTCGATTTCTGGGCCCCCTGGTGCGGGCCCTGCCGGGTCATCGCCCCCATTCTCGAAGAGGTGGCGAAGGAGTTCGAAGGAAGGGTGCGGGTGGCCAAGCTGAACGTGGACGACAGCCCGGACATCGCCTCGCAGTTCGGGGTCCGCGGCATCCCCACCCTCATCCTGTTCAAGGAAGGGCAGATCAAGGGGCAGATGGTGGGAGTCAACCCCAAGAACAACATC
>DASUAN010000113.1:0-4084 GCA_035763765.1 Candidatus Deferrimicrobiaceae bacterium | reverse complement strand
CTCCACATCTCCCTCGACCTGTTGAACTCGTACGGCACCCAGATCTTCCAGCCGTTTTCCGACGCGAGGATCTCCTTCGACCTCCTCTTCGTCATCGACCTGGTCTTCACGGGGATCCTCGTCGCGGGGCTTGCCCTCTCCCGCCGCCGTCCGGCTCCCGCGCGCGTGGCGCTGGCCGTCCTCGCGGGGTACGTGGGCTTCGCCGCGGTCCTCCATTTCCGCGCGGAAGAGGCCGTGCGGAGTGCGGCCGTGCGGCACGGGGTTCCGGTGGTCTCCACCGCGGCGCTTCCGCGGCTGGGGGAGATCCCCCTGGACACGGAGGTGGCCCGCTTCCGCCTGGTCGGGGAGGCGTGGGCGACGCAGGAGCTCGAGGGACTCCCGGACCTGCCGATCCCCGAGCATCCCGGCCGGTTCCCCTTTCCGGCGGGTCCCTTCGCCTGGAACGGCTTCATCGACGACGGGAGAACCTTTCTGCGGGCCGAGGTGAATCCCCTCACGGGGGAGGTGGCGTGGAAGCAGCGCGTCCCGCGGGGACAGGACGTGGCCGAGGTCTGGTCGGTCGATCAGGTCCCGGAAGTGCGCACGTACCTGTGGTTCGCCCGGTTCCCGGTCGTTCAGACCTCTTGGGACGGCTTTTCCCGGATCCTCACCTTCTCCGACCTGCGGTTCGGCGAGGTCCCGGGCCGCCGCCGTCCGTTCGTGCTCCGGGTCATCGAGTCCCCAGGGGCTCCCCCGCAGGTGCGCTGGGGGGGGTAAGCAGGAGCAGCAGGACGGAAGCCGCCACCGCAAGTCCCGCGCTCACCCCGAAGGCCGCCCGCGCCCCGAACCCGTTCCACAGGGCTCCGAACAGCACGCTCGCCGGCAGGGCGGAAAGCCCCACGGCGAGATGGAACCAGCCGAAGGCGGTCCCCCGCCGTCCCGCGGGGACGAAATCGGCCACGAGCGCGCGCTCCGCCCCCTCGGTCGCCGCCGAGTAGAGACCGTAGACGAGGAAGAGCCCCACCATCCACGCCGGTCCCTCCGCCACGCCCCAGGTCGCATAGCACGCCGCGTAGACGATCCACCCCGCGACGATCACCTGTTTCCTGCTCCACCGGTCGGAAAGGATCCCCGCATGCGTGGAGAAGGAGGACTTCACGACGTGGAACGCCCCCCAGAGGAGCGGCACGTAAGGCGCGGGCACGCCTGCGTCGACCGCCCGCAGGATGAGAAAGGCGTCGCTCGCGTTTCCCAAAGTGAACAGGGAAACGATCAGAAGGTAGTTCCGGAACGGCTTGGGGAGGCCGCCGTCGCGCAGGTACCCGCCGGCGTGGGCGGGGGCGGGTGTCGCGGGGTCCCGCACGAGGAACAGGAGGGCGGCGACCGCGGCGGCTCCGGGAACCGCCGCCAGAAAGAAGACGGAACGGTAGGACACCCCGGCTCCCGCAAGGAGCAGAAAGGCGACGCAGGGGCCGAGCACCGCGCCCAGGTGATCCATCGCGCGCTGCACGCCGAACGCGCGGCCCCGGTCTTCCGCGGGAACGGATGCCGCGATGAGGGCGTCCCGGGGGGAACTGCGAATCCCTTTGCCGATCCGGTCGGAGAATCGCACCGCGAGCACGTGTCCCCAGCTGGCCGCGAATCCCACGAGCGGCCGCGCGACCGACGAGAGGAGGTACCCCGCGAGCACGAGCGGCTTCTTCCGCCCGAGCCGGTCCGACCAGGCGCCGGAAAAAAGCTTGAGGAGCGAGGCGGTCGCCTCCGCCACTCCCTCGATGACCCCGAGGACGGCGGGACCCGCACCGAGCGAGACGGTGAGGAACACCGGGAGGAGGGGATAGATCATCTCGCTGGAGAGGTCGGTGAAGAGGCTCACCAGCCCCAGGGCGAGAACGTTGCGCGGGAGGCGGGGGCGGGTCACGCGCCGGTCATCCGCCGCGACCGTTCTTCCGCAGCAGACGAAGCCCGTTGAAGATGACGAGGAGCGTCGTCCCCATGTCCGCCGCAACGGCCATCCAGAGGGTGGCGAACCCGGCCGTGGCCGCCACGAGAAACGCGGCCTTGATCGCGAGCGACGCGACCACGTTCTGCCGGATCAGCGACACCATGCGGCGGCCCAGGATGACCGCTTCCGGGATCCTCCTGAGGTCCCCGGCCATCAGCGCGACGTCGGCCGTCTCGATCGCCGCCGGCGAGCCGGCGGCTCCCATGGCGATCCCGACGGAGGAAAGGGCGAGCGCGGGAGCATCGTTGACCCCGTCCCCCACCATGGATACCGCATGGAAGGAAGCGACCAGCTCCCGCACCTTCGTAAGCTTCTCCTCCGGCAGCAGGCCGGAAAAGATCTCGTCGATCCCCACCGACCGGCCCGTCTCCCGCGCCACCTCGGCGTGGTCCCCCGTGAGCATCACGAGATGCTCGACGCCCAGGGACCGAAGGGACCGGACGACCTCGGGGGCTTCCGACCGCACCTCGTCTTCGAGCTCGAGGACCCCCTCGACCCCTTCCGACGTCCCGACGAGAGTGACGGTGCGGGAGGTTCTCTCCCCCCCGGCGGGGATCATCGCCTTCAGCGATGCGGAGGGAACGCCCATCTCCTCGAACAGCCGGCGATTCCCGACGAACACCCGCCTTCCCTCGAATTCCGCGGACACGCCCCGCCCCTCGAGAACCGCAAAGGTCCGCGCCAGCGTCCCGCGGGCCGGCTGCGCGATCCCTCTCCGGCGCGCCTCGTGCCGGATCGCCTCCGCGGCGGGGTGCGCCGAACCCGCCTCCACGGCTCCCGCCATCCGCACCACGTCGGCTTCGTTTCTCCCGGCGGCCGCCACGACGCGGGTCACCTTGAGTCTGCCGTGCGTGAGCGTTCCCGTCTTGTCGAACGCGACCGCCCGGACCTTCCCGAGCGTCTCGAGGTGGTTCGCGCCCTTGACGAGGATGCCTTCCCGGGTGGCCCGGGTGAGGGCGGTGACCGTGACGACGGGGGCGGCGAGAACGATCGCGCAGGGGCAGGCGATGACCAGGAGGACGAGCGCCCGGTATGCCCAAACGCTCACCGGGCCGGAATCGAGCGCCGGGGGAACGACCCCGACGAGGAGGGCCGAGACCAGGACGGCGGGCGTGTACACCGCCGCGAACTTCTCCATGAACGTCTGGATCGAGGCCTTCCCCGCCTGGGCCTCCTCCACGCGGCGCAGGATCCTCGCGAAGGTCGATTCCGACAGGGGGCGCAGCGCTTCGGCGAGCAGGAGGCTTCGCCCGTTCACGGTGCCGGCGTAGAGCGGGTCGCCCTCCTTCTTCTCCACGGGTATGGATTCCCCGGTCAGAACGGCCTCGTTCAGGTCGGAGACTCCCTTGAACACCGTCGCGTCCACGGGCACGCGCTGGCCGGGGCGGATGACGAGGATGTCCCCCCGGCGGACTTCCTCCGCGGCAATGGTCCGTTCCTCTCCCCCCACGCCGCCCACGCGCACGACGGCGGTCTCCGGAGCGAGGGAGAACAGGTCGGCGGTCGCTCTCCGGGCGCGGTCCAGACTTTTCGCCTCCAGGTAGTTGGCCAGGGCGAAGAGGGTGACGACGACCCCCGCCTCGGCCCATTCCCCCATCAGGGTCGCACCCCCGATGGAGATCGTCATGAGGGCGTTCATTCCCAGGGAACGGTTCCGGAGCTCCCGCGCGCCCCGCAGGGCGACCCGGGCGCCTCCGGCGAGAATCGCGGCGAGGAAGAGCCGCTCCGGCCACGGGGAAAGAGGAGACGCAAGGGACAGGACCGCACCGGCGCACAGAAGGGCGGCGGCGGCAAAGAAGACGAGGAGCGGGGTCTTCGTCGCCTCGGGGATGTCGGCGCGGGAGAGCGCTCCGCCCAGAGGGTGCCCTTCCATGCTGATGGCGCGGAGCGCGGAGAGGACCTCCTCGAGGTCACACCGGTGGCGGACCTCGATCTGGCGGGAAAAGAGATGGAAGACGGTCTCCTCCACCCCCGGCAGGCGACCCAGCGCGGACCGGACCTCCTTCTCCTCGTCGGGGCAATCCATCGCGGGGACGAAGATCCGCGAGACAGTGGTCTGCCGGTCGGTTTCCATAAAATCCATATTACCGGAAGATTTGG
>DASUAN010000112.1:0-3691 GCA_035763765.1 Candidatus Deferrimicrobiaceae bacterium | reverse complement strand
GTTTCCGATGGCGTGGAGCAGGTGGGTCTTGCCCAGCCCGACTCCTCCGTAGATGAAGAGCGGGTTGTAGCTCTTGGCGGGGTCGTTCGCCACCGCGTAGGAGGCGGCGTGCGCGAACTGGTTCCCCGCGCCGACGACGAACCGGTCGAAGGTGTACCGCGGATTGAGCGCGCCGTTGACCGTTTTCGTCTTCCCCGGCTTCGGGACGGCCTCTTCGTCCGAAGGCAGTTCCGGGGGAAGGGCGGGCCGCTCCACCTCCCCGTCCTCCTCGCTTCCCACCACGATTTCGATGGCCACGTTGTCTCCCAGCTCCTTGCGCGACGCCTCCTCGAGTTGCTGCATGTAGTTTTCCTCGATCCACTGTTTGAAGAACCGATGGGGGGTCGCCACCAGGAGGAGGGAGCCCTCGCGGGAGACGAAGCGGAGCGGCCGCAGCCAGGTCTCGAACACCTGGTCGCTCACTTTGGTTTTCAAGTGGGAAAGAACCGTTGCCCACGCCCGGGAAGTCAACGGACGACCTGCCTCATTGAGCCCTCCGAAATGGAGAAAACCAGGGAAAATGCATGCAATGTTAAGCGGTTAAGGCCTCTTGGACAAGGAAAGTTGCCAACACGGTTATCCACAGCTGTGGAAAAGCCAAAAATCACTTGAGAATCAATCGGCTACGCCTGCCCATCTCCGGGTTTTTCCCCCAGGTTGACTCCTGCGTTTTTTCGATCGGAAGAGGAAGGATCCCACCCCGCCGGGTCCATGAAGCGAAGGAAGGGTACCATACCGGGAAAAGCGGAATCAAGGATATTTTCCTGCTCCTGCCTTTGCGGCGATTTTCGACCGGTAGCGATCCCAATCTACGGCGACGCAGAGGCCCGAAAGAGCCGCGTCGCGGGCCCTCCGGTACGCAGGCGAACGGAGGTATCGACGCAAGGGATCGCGCAACGGCATCACCTGCTCGGCCGGCTCCCAGGTTACGGTTCTTCCGCTGGCCGTGTCGACCAGACACCCTTCCTGAACGGCCTCCGAGGCGAGCGCAAGGGGAACCGTCTTCAAATCCCGAGCCATCGCCAGGAACCGCCCCTCGGCCTGCGGGTCGAGAAACCGGAAACTCCGGGAGTAGAAGAGAGCGGTGTGAAAATGGTCGGGTACGTCGAGCACGCCGTCGAGCGGGAACTCGTTCCCGATCTCTTTCAGGAGCGCAAGGCACTCGTTGACGAGCCCCAATCCCGGGCGTTCCTGGCCGGGGAGGCGGGGGCGGTCGATCGAGAACGGCCGGTCCGGATCGGAAAGGAGAAGCCAGTGAATGAGGAGCATCCGGAGGACGGTTTTTTCCGGGAACGAGGGAATCCGCTTCGAAGGGCGGAAGGAGCGGATCTGCAGCCGCGCTTCCAGGAGAAGCCGGTTTCGGGAGGATCGGTCGGCGAACAGGCAGACGCGCTGGTCCTCCGGGTCCCCGCATTGGAGCGAAAGGATCGGATCGGTGTACCCCCGGTGCGCGAGCCCGTCGAGGATCCCCGCGGCTCGGATCCGCTCCCGGACCTCCTCCGGCCGGAATCGCCCGAAGAGAAGGTTCTCCGGGTTCTGTCCCGTGAGTTCAAACAAAAGTTCCTCCTCGAAGGGAGCGGGGCGCTCCCTTTTCCTCCCGGGCCGCAGGAGCGGAAAGGAAAGGAGGCGGCGCAAAGGAGAAACCGGGAATGAACGGTTTCTTCTCATGGCATGCGCAGTGTACCATGGGAGGAGGAAAATCGGGGTTGACACGGGCGGAACAAAAGGAATAGGTTATCTTTTTTCCAGGGGGACCCGTTTGCACCAAGGAAGGAGCAGGCCAGGATGAAGCGCACCTACCAGCCGCACAACCGGAGGCGGCTGCGAACCCACGGATTCCGCCGCCGCATGTCGACCCCGGCAGGCAGGCAGATCATTTCCCGCCGTCGCGCGAAGGGGCGGAAGCGGCTCTCCGTCTCGGTCGGCGGCAAGAAGTAAGCTTTCCGGAGCGGAGAGGCCCGTACGCGGGTGGGTGAGGGTCGGCTTTCCAGGGCGGAGAGGCTGCGTACCGACCGCGAATACCGGGAGGTGGTACGCCTGGGGGAGCGTGCATCCACGCCCCACTACGTCATCTACCGGGACCACCGCGCCGGCGCGAAAGCGGGGAACGCCCTCGCCGGCAGGAAAATCGGCATCTCCGTCGGCCGGCGGGTGGGCACGGCGGTGGTCCGCAACCGGGTGAAGCGCCTTCTCCGGGAGTTCTGCCGGCTCAACCGGCAGCTCTTTCCGTCGGGGACCCGAACGGCCATCGTGGCGAGAAAGAATCCCGGGGAGGCGGACCTCGCTTCCGTTTCCGCCGAGCTGCTTCCGGCGATCCTGCGCCGGTGGGGAAAAGGGGGGGAACCATCCCGTTGCGAGCGAGAGAGATCCCGATCCGACTGCTGAAAGGCTATCAGCGCCTGGTCTCGCCGTTCCTCGGCGACTGCTGCCGATTCTACCCGAGCTGCTCGGAGTACACGATCCGTTCCCTTCGGATGAACGGCGTTCTGCTGGGCACTCTGGATGGGATGCGTCGGATCGTGCGTTGCCACCCCTTTCATCCCGGGGGCGTGGATGAGCCGAGGAGAATCCAGATCGCGGGGACGAGGTATCGATGGAAAAAAGGATGATCCTGGCGATCGTCCTCTCGATCGTCATTCTGCTGGTGTACACGCGCCTGTTCGGTCCGGAACCGGTCCAGGCCCCTGCGCCCGGTCCGCCGCAGGAGGCGGCGAAGGCGGAAGCGGTGGACAACGCGGCCGGCGTCGCGGCCCCTCCGAAGGGGGCGCCGAGGACCTCCCCGGTTTCCGGTGGGCTGGCCGCCGCGAGGGAAAATCCTCTTCGCTGGATCACCGTGCGGACCCCCCTCTACCAAGCGACGCTGTCCACCGCCGGGGGCGGGATGCAGTCGTTTTCCCTCAACCGGTACAACGATCATCCCGGCCCGAAGGGGAAACCCCTGGAGATCATCGGTTCCGGCGCCGTCCGGCCGCTCCCCCTGGAACTGTATCTGGCGGAAAGCCAGCCGGCGTTTCCGGAGCAGCCCGTCTTCGCCTCGGACGCGCCGGACGAACTGTCCGTAGCGGCGGGGGAGAAGAAGACACTCACCCTGTCCTGGGAAACCGACGGGGGGGTCCGGATCCTTCGGGAATTCACCTTCACCGGGGGCCGGTACGATTTCGAGGTCGCCCAGAAGGTGACGAACGGCGAGAAGGGATCCCTGCGGTTCCGCCCGGGGATGGAACTTTCCCAGATCTTCGAGGGGGAGCTGGGCGGCGACTCCTATTCCTTCAAGGGGGCCGTCGTGAATTCCGGGGGCAAAATCAATCAGCTCGACCTGAAAAAGATCTCCAAGGGGGGGATCGAAAAGCTCCCGGTCCGGTGGGCGGCCGCCGACGCGAAATATTTCACGTTGATCGCGATTCCCGAGAAGGAGTGGGGCCTGGAGCGGGTCGCCCTGCTGGGAGAAAACGGGGTCCGGATCACGCTCGCCGGCTCCTCCGTGGTCCTCGGTCCGCGGGAGGTGGTCTCCTTTTCCGCCCGCTCGTTCATGGGGCCGAAGGAGTACAACCTCCTCGAGTCCACCGGCAAGGACCTGGAAGGCCTGGTGGATTACGGGTGGTTCGCGGTGATCGCCAAGCCCCTGGTCTGGGTGCTCGCGGCGAGCAACCGC
>DASUAN010000111.1:0-7190 GCA_035763765.1 Candidatus Deferrimicrobiaceae bacterium | reverse complement strand
GTCGGCAGGAAACGGGACAGCGCCGAGGAGGTGAAATCGCGCCTCCGGGCGGCAGAGAACGAGGCGAGGGAGCTTCTTTCGTACGATTACCTCGTGGTGAACGACGACCTCGAGGCGGCGGTTACGAGGGTGGAGTGGATCGTGCGGGCGGCCCGGCTGCGTCGGGCGAGGGCGCTTGTTCGCTTGGAGAAAATCGTCAACCGGACGGGAGAGGAAAAACCATGGCGCGAGTGACGGTAGAGGATTGCCTTCGGCAGATACACAGCCACTTCGAACTGACCGTGGTGGCGTCCAAGAGGGCCAAGCAGCTCCTGGGCGGGCAAGGCGCATCGATCGACACGTCCCTGCGGAGGGACAAGCCCACCGTGGTGGCGCTCCGGGAGATTGCCCAGGGGAAGGTGCGGGTCAAGCGATAGTTCCGGAGCGTGCGATGCTCCGACTGAACGACATCGTCGAACGCGTCCAGTCGACGCGTCCGGCGGCCGACATCGATCTCATCCACAAGGCCTACGTCTTCACGGCGAAGGTGCATCACGGCCAGCTCCGGGAATCGGGCGAGCCGTACCTCATCCACCCCATCAACGTCTCCTTCATCCTGGCGGACTGGAACCTGGACGAGGAGACGGTCGTCACGGGTTTGCTCCACGACACCGTGGAGGACACGGTCGCCACGATCGAAGAGATCCGGGATCTGTTCGGGGAGACGGTCGCCCTGCTGGTGGACGGCGTCACCAAGATCAGCCGGGTCGTCATCTCCGACGTGGCCGACCAGAAGGCCGAATCCCTCCGGAAGATGGTCCTCGCCATGGGGAAGGACATCCGGGTGATCCTCGTCAAGCTTGCGGACCGGGTCCACAACGTGAGGACGATCGCCCACCTGTCTTCGGACCGGCAGGTCGCCATCGCCCGGGAGACGCAGGACATCTACGCGCCGATCGCGAGCCGGCTCGGGATGTCCCGGGTGAAGATGGAGCTCGAGGACAAGTGCTTCGAGATCCTCCACCCCGACGACTACCGCGAACTGGCGCGGGCCGCCGACGAGAGAAAGCGGGGCCGGGAAGAGCATGTCCGGAAGGTGGTCACCCTGCTCGAGGGAAACCTCCGCGAGGCGGGGCTCGATGCGTCGGTCACCGGCCGCTCCAAACACATCTCGGGCATCTTCAACAAGATGGCCCGGCAGGGAATCGACTTTGACCACGTCTACGATCTGATCGGGTTCCGAATCATCGTGAAGACGATTCGGGAGTGCTACGAGGCGCTCGGCATCGTGCACAGCCTCTGGCGCCCGGTCCCGGGGCGCTTCAAGGATTACGTCGCGATGCCCAAGGCGAACCTCTACCAGTCCCTCCACACCACCGTGTTCGGGCCGAACGCGGAGATGATGGAGATCCAGATCCGCACCGAGGAGATGCACGCCCTGGCGGAGTACGGGGTCGCGGCGCACTGGCGGTACAAGGAGGGGAAGCAGGTCACGGAAAAGGGAGACCAGATGTTCGTCTGGCTCCGCCAGATCCTCGAGCTGCAGAAGGAGATGAAGGACCCGCGGGAGTTCCTGAACACCGTCAAGGTCGAGCTCTTCCCCGAGGAGGTCTACGTCTTCACCCCCCGCGGGGACGTCAAAGAGCTGCCGCGCGGGGCGACCCCGATCGACTTCGCCTACGCGATCCACACCGAGGTCGGAAACCAGTGCGTGGGCGCGAAGGTCAACGGGAGGATGGTGCCGCTCAAGGTGTCGCTCAAGAACGGGGACGTCGTCGAGATCATCACCAACCCCTCCCACAAGCCGAGCAAGGACTGGCTCAAGATCGCCAAGACCAGCCGGGCGCTCAACAAGATCCGGGCGTTCATCCGGCAGGAGCAGCAGGAGCACAGCATGGCGCTGGGACGCCAGATCCTGGAGCGCGAGCTGCGCAAATACTCCCTCTCGCTCGCGAAAACGGTGAAGGGGAAGGAGTTCTCGGAAATCCTCCAGGAGAACCGGTTCAAGAGCGCCGACGACTACCTCGTCGCTCTCGGGTACGGGAAGGTCTCCCTGGTCCCGCTCCTTCGACGCCTCGTCCCCCCGGAGCAGCTGCAGGAGAAGACGAAGGAGTCGAGGCTCGAGGCCCTCATCAAGCGCGTCACCACGAGGAAACCGAGCGCGGTCATCGTCAAGGGGGTCGACGACATCTTCATCCGCCTGGCGAACTGCTGCCACCCCGTCCCCGGGGACCCCATCATCGGGTTCATCACGAGGGGCCGAGGGGTGACGATCCACGCGAGGGACTGCCCGCGGGCCCTGGACACCGATCCCGCGCGGGCGATCGAGGTGGAGTGGGAGGCGGGGACCAAGGCGGCGCATCCCGTGAAGCTCAAGGTCATCTGCGCGGACAAGCCCGGCCTCTTGGCCGACATCTCGCGGACCATCACGGCGAGCGACGTCGACATCCGGCGCGCCGTGGTCATGACCACCCGGGACAAGCGGGCCATCTGCAACTTCGACGTCGCGGTGAACGACGCGAAGCACCTGGCCACGCTCATCCAGTCGATCGAGAAGGTGAAAAACGTCTATTCCGTCGAGCGGGGGAAGGGGTGATCGATGCGGAAAACGGTGGGCACGTCGAAGGCTCCCGCGGCCATCGGGCCGTACTCCCAGGCGGTCCTCTCGGGCGGGTTCCTGTTCTGCTCGGGGCAGATCCCGCTCGACCCCGCCACAGGGAAGATCGTCGGGGGGGGGATCGAGGCCCAGACCGAGCGGGTGCTGAACAACCTTGCCGCGGTCCTCGAGGCGGGGGGGGCGTCCCTGCGATCGGTCGTCAAGACGACCGTCTATCTGGTCGACCTGGCCGACTTTCCCGCGATGAACGGCGTGTACGGAAGATTTTTCCCGGAAAACCCGCCGGCCCGCGCCACCGTCCAGGTGGCGAGGCTTCCGGCGGATGCCCTGGTGGAAATCGACGCGGTCGCGTCGGTCGAATGACTCAGACGGCCTTCGTAATTCTGCCGGACTTGATGCACTGCGTGCAGACCCGTACGCGCCGGACGGTCCCGTTGCTTACCGTCTTCACCCGCTGCACGTTGGGCTTCCACACCTTCCGGGTCCGGTTGTTGGCGTGGGAGACGTTGTTCCCGAAATTCGGACCCTTGCCGCAGATCGAGCACTTTGCCATGTCGTCCTCCGAAGTGAAAACCCAAGATAATTACCACGTATGATGGCCGGAAAGCAAGAGCAAATTCGACTGGGGCCCCGCAAAAAAAGAAGAGGGGTCCGCGTTGCCCTCGCAGTTTTGGTCCTTCTCCTTGCCACGGGGGCGGTGACCCCCCATCTGTTTTTCGGGAAAGCGGAGAACCCGGGAAAGGGGGTCGCCGACGCCGTCCTCGTACTGACGGGGGGGGAGAACCGGATCGCCGAGGGGTACCGTGTCTGGAAAGATGGGATGGGACAGGAGTTTTACATCCTCGGGGCGGGACGGGAGGCAAAACTCGCGGCGATTCTCCCCTCCGGGGCGGTGGTTCCACCGGAAACCCTTCCGCGCATCCACGTCGAGGGGTGGTCCACGAACACCTTGGAGAACGCCTTCTCGGCGAAATCGGAGGTGGCCTCCCGGTCGTACCGGAAGGTGATCCTCGTCACTTCGGACTACCATATGCCGCGCGCCCTGCTCGCCTTCCGCAAGGTGCTCCCCCCCGACGTCTCGATCTCGGTGATGCCCGTGGCATCGGACTGGAGGCGGAAAGGCGCCTGGCACAGGCTGCCGCGCCTTTTCTTCGTGGAGGGATGGAAATACTGGGGGTACCGCATCTTTCTCCGGTGGGAATAACGGCAGGCCCCGCGATTTTCCGCCCGTTCAAGGGTGCGCCTTTTCCCGCTGCCCCTGGCTCGCGGGAGGGTCCGCTCGGCTACGCTCGCGACCTTCGCCCGCTCGCTGCCGGTTCCGCTCGACGCAATTATCTCCTCGCTCCACAGGCCGCCTCGCCGACCCCCCCCGCATCGGCATTGGGCACCGTAAGGAACCTCCAGGCAATTACCCGGGTTCGTGCGCTACGCGTCCGGGTTCCGGTGAAAGAACTCGGGAATCCTGGGCTCCCCGACGACCTTGACCTTCCTCCCCTCGATCGACAGCTTCCCCGAAAAGTACAGGCGGATCGCCATCGGGTAGATCCGGTGCTCCTGGACGAGAATCCGCGCCGCGAGCGTCTCCTCCGTGTCGTCGTCGTACACGGGGACGACCGCCTGGACGACGATGGGGCCGGTGTCTACGCCTTCATCGAGGAAGTGCACGGTGCACCCCGAGAAGCGGACCCCGTAGGCGAGCGCCTGTCCGGGGCCGTGGGTTCCGGGGAACGAGGGGAGGAGCGCGGGGTGGATGTTCAGGATCCGGTTCGGGAAGGCCTGCACGAACACCGGGGTCAGGACCCGCATGAATCCGGCGAGACAGACCAGTTCCGCGCCGCTTTCCCGGATGATCTCGACGAGCTTCGCGTCGAAGGATTCGCGGTTCGGAAAAGCCTTGTGGTCCACCACCTCCGTCGGAATGCCGTGCTTCTTCGCCCGCACGAGTCCGTAGGCGTTCGCCTTGTTGCTGATGACGATCCCGACCCGGCACGGGATCTCCCCCCTCTCGGCCGCGTCGATGATTGCCTGGAGGTTCGATCCGCTCCCCGAGATGAGAACGGCGATCTTCGGTTTCCCGGTCATGGCCTCCCTCCCGAAAAGATGACCTTGGGACTGCCGCGTTTTCCTTTCCGTACCTCCCCGATCACGGAGGCGGGAACGGCGGCCCTTCGGAAGTGACGCAGCGTCCGATCCGCGTCTCCGGGCCGGACGATCAGGACCATGCCGATCCCCATGTTGAACGTCCGGTACGCCTCCTTTTCAGGAAGGCGCGCCGCGGCGACGAGTGTCGGGAAGACCGGGGGCACGGTCCAGGTGCCCCGCTCGACGACCGCCGTCAAGCCTTGGGGCAGGGTCCTCGGGACGTTCCCCGGAATCCCGCCCCCCGTGATGTGGGCCATCCCGCGGATCCGGACCTTCCGCGCGAGCGCGAGAACCGGGCGGACGTAGATCCGCGTCGGCCGGAGGAGCTCCTCGGCCACCGTCGCGCCCCACTCCGGCACGCGGGACGTGACCCGCTTGTGCATCACCTCGAAGACGACTTTGCGCGCGAGGGAGTACCCGTTGCTGTGGAGACCCGACGAGGAAAGTCCGACGAGGACGTCTCCCGGACGCACGCCGCTTCCGTCGATGATCTTCTTCCGGTCGACCGCCCCCACCGCGAATCCCGCCAGGTCGAATTCCCCCGGGGCGTACACGGAGGGCATCTCGGCGGTCTCCCCGCCCAGGAGGGCGCACCCCGCCTCCCGGCATCCTTGCGCGATTCCCGATACGATCTCGGCCCCGTCGCGCGCCGAGAGCTTTCCCGTCGCGTAGTAGTCGAGAAAGAAGAGCGGCTCCGCCCCGTGGACCAGGATGTCGTTCACGCACATCGCCACCAGGTCGATCCCCACCGTGCCGAGGCGCCTTGCCATCGCGGCGACCTTCACCTTCGTCCCCACGCCGTCGGTCCCGGAAACAAGGACGGGATCCCGGAATCTTCCCGCCGGGAACCGGAAGAATCCCGCGAACCCCCCGATCCCCCCCAGAACCTCCCGGCGGCGGGTGGTGGCCGCAATCGGACGGATGAGGGAAACCATCCGTTCCCCCTCGTCGATGTCCACGCCGGCGGAGGCGTAGGTGACCGTTTTTTTCACGATTTTTCCCCTCGAACGGTTCCCGGATGCACTCCCACGTTACTGATACGGCCGATCCAATGTCAATGATTTTTCCCCCCGCATTCTGTACAATGTTCCGGTTTTTACGGCTCCGACGGGGCGGGGAGGAAATGGCGAAGAAAGTGGGCATCGTGGTCCTGGGCGACGAGGTGCTCAAGGCCGAGATCCAGGAGAGCAACATCGCCTACCTGCTCCCCCTGCTGAACGAGTGGGGGGCGGAAGTGGCTTTCTGCGCCATTCTTCCGGACGACGTGCCGACCGTGGTCCGCCATCTCCGTTCGTTTCTTGCCGAAGCCGACCTGCTCATCCTGACCGGCGGGATCGGACCGACCCCCGACGACATCACGCGGGAGGCGGTGGCGACCGTCGCCGGGGTGCCTCTCGTCGTCCACCCGGAGGCGAAGGCCATCCTCGAGACGTACTACGGGGATCGGATGAACGCAAACCGGATGGTGATGGCGCAGGTCCCGGAGGGGGCGGTCCTCATCCCCAACCCGGTCAGCGCCGCTCCCGGGTTTCTCGTGGCGAGGATGGCCGTCTTCCCCGGAATCCCCCGCCTGCTGCACGAGATGTTCGGTTGGATCCGGCCCCATGTGGAAGGGAGAAGAGGAGGGCGGGTGACCCTGTACAGCCGGGCTCCCGAGTCCGCCTACGCGGGAATCATGCGGGAGACGATCGCCGCCTCTCCGGGGGTGACCATCGGTTCGTATCCCATGATGGAGGGCGAGTATCGTGTCCGGATTGCCTTCCGCGCGGAGAGCTTTCCGCGCGCATCGGCCGCCGCGGATTTTTTCACCGATCGGATGACGGCGGCGGGGATGGAGATCTCCCGCCGGATCGAGGAGAGGGGGGCGGATGAGGAGGCATAAGGCTTCTTTCGGGATCGTTCTCGTGGTTTTCCTGTTTTTGCTCTTTCCGTGGTCATTCCTTTCCGCGGCGGGGACGGAGGAGGCGGAGAAAGCGGGGTGGGACGAAGGAACTCCGGGCCGCTGGAACTCCCTTCCGGAAAGAAAGGTGGAGGTGGCCGGCGATTCCTTTCGGGCGGAGATCGTCCTGTCCCCGGGGACAGGCGTGCTCTGGGAGAAGAAGATCGTCAAGACTCCCCGGGCGGAAGAGCCGCTTTCGATCGAGATGATGTCGACGGAAACGAACCGCACATCCCGGGACTATCTGCGGTACGAAGCGGTCTTTCCGATCTCGGTCACGGCCGTCTTCGGTGAGGATTCCATCGACCTTCCATGGAAAAAACGGGTCGCGGATTTCTTCCGGGCGGTCTGGCACGGCTTTTCCCCCAGCGGGATCCGTCTGACCTTCGCGTGCGGAAACGTCGTCCCCGTGGGGTCGATGTACCGCCTGGGAGAGGAGGAGACCGTCTTCATTCTCGCGGGCCAGGAGGAGCGCGGGAAGAAGATCGAGTTCGACCGGGATCTGCGGGCGGA
>DASUAN010000110.1:0-3936 GCA_035763765.1 Candidatus Deferrimicrobiaceae bacterium | reverse complement strand
AGGAACAGATCGGGGACGCGAAAAAGCAGGGCGTGCTGTTCTCGCTGCACCTGAAGTGCACGATGATGAAGGTGTCCGATCCGATCATGTTCGGCCAGGCCGTGTACGCCTACTACAAGGATGTCTTCGACAAGCACGCGGCGGCCTTCAGGGAGCTGGGCGTGAATCCGAACAACGGCCTGGGCGACCTGTACGCGAAGATCCAGAAACTGCCGGAGGCCAAGCGGAAGGAGATCGAGGCGGACATCCAGGAGGTCTACAAGAAACGTCCGAGGCTGGCGATGGTCGACTCGGACCGGGGGATCACGAACCTGCACGTGCCGAGCGACATCATCATCGACGCGTCGATGCCGGTCGTCGTCCGGGAATCGGGTAGGATGTGGGGTCCGGACGGGAAGCTCCACGATGCGAAGTGCGTGATTCCCGACCGGTGCTACGGGACGTCCTATCGGGAAATCCTCGAGGACTGCAAGAAACACGGGGCGTTCAACCCGGCGACCCTGGGGGCCGTGTCGAACGTGGGGCTGATGGCGCAGAAGGCGGAGGAGTACGGATCCCACGACAAGACGTTCCAGGCGCCGGGCAACGGAACGATTCGCGTCGTCGACGCCTCCGGGTCGACCCTGCTGGAGCAGAAGGTCGAGGAAGGGGATATCTTCCGGATGTGCCAGGCGAAGGACGAGGCGATCCGGGACTGGGTCAAGCTCGCCGTCCAACGGGCCCGGGCGACCGGGGCCCTGGCCCTGTTCTGGCTGGACAAGAACCGGGCGCACGACGCGCAGATCATCGAAAAGGTGAACAGGTACCTCAAGGAACACGATACGAAGGGGCTCGAGATCCGGATCATGGCCCCGCAGGACGCGATGAAGCACACGTGCGAGAGATCCCGGGCGGGGAAGGACACGATCACCGTGACCGGAAACGTCTTGCGCGATTATCTCACCGACCTCTTCCCGATCATCGAGGTGGGAACCAGCGCGAAGATGCTTTCCATCGTTCCCCTCCTGGCCGGCGGGGGACTGTTCGAGACGGGAGCGGGGGGCTCCGCGCCCAAGCACGTGCAGCAGTTCGTGAAGGAAGGGTACCTGCGGTGGGATTCCCTCGGGGAGTTTTCGGCCTTCGGGGCATCCCTGGAGCACCTGGGGAACACCTTCAAGAACGAGAAAGCGCTGGTCCTGGCGGAGACGCTGGATCAGGCGATCGCCAAGTTCCTCGACAACAACAAGTCGCCCGCCCGGAAGGTGGGAGAGATCGACAACCGGGGGAGCCATTTCTACCTCGCGTTGTATTGGGCGCAGGCGCTGGCCGCACAGACCAAGGACAAGGAGATGCAGGCCCGTTTCGCCAAACTGGCGCAGCAGCTGGGGGACCACGAGGCGAAAATCAACGAGGAACTGCTCGGATCGCAGAGAAAGCCCCAGGATCTGGGCGGCTACTACGATCCGGATCCGGAGAAGGCATCCAAGGCGATGCGTTCCAGCCCGACCTTGAACGCCATCGTGGACGCATTCGCGTAGAAGCTGCGAAATCCTCCCGCTGGAAAACGAGCAGGCGCCCGGGAAACCTGGGCGCCTGTTTCATTTTCCTTGGTTTTTCTCGAGAAGCTTCCTGACCGATTCTTGCGCTTCCTTTGCCGCCTCTTTCGCGGGGACGGCGAACTTTTCCTCGAGCTCTCTCCTCACCTCGCCCGCCTCCTTCCCGAGAAACTGGCTGATTCCCGCGCGGGAGGCGGCGGAGGCCGCCTGGCCCAACAGCGGACCCACGACCTGGGCGGCGATTTCTCCGGGAGCGTTGCCGCGTTTGCCTCCGAGGTTGTGAAGCTCGATCCGGGGAAGGGGAGCGGAGAGGGTCTTGCCGGGAAGCGATGCCGCCTGGATCGCCACCTCGCCGTTTTCGATGACTAGGGTTTTGATCACGATCCTCTTTTCCCCGCCGGTCTTTTTCCCCCTCCCCCTCCGGGGGGATCGGTCTTCTTCCTCGTCCTCTGCCGCCTGCACCCTGCCTCGGATGGTATCGATGTTCGATCGGCCGGATTCGTTGATTTCGTACGTGATGCGGGGCGCAGAGATCAGGATCCGGTCGATGACCAAGGGATTCCTGGTGACCGAACCGGTGTCCACCGCGATGGAGATGTTTCCCAGATGGACCGCATTCGGGGAGGAGAAGCCGGGAGGGTTTCCGATGCTCAGGTTGCCGATCGATCCTTCCCCCGCGTTCAGCCGGATCCGGACGGAGGAGACCGCCACCTTCGTGCCGGTGGCTTCCGAGCCGTACTTTTCGATGGCCGCCGCCACGATCCGGTCGAGGTTGGAGTAGAGATAATACACCCCCCCGGCAAGCAGGACGGCGATGATCCCCAGCGCAATCAAGATCTTGCTTCTCGTTTTCATGGCGGATTCCTTTTCCCGTGGTGGTCTTTTCCCGATCCCTCGATGGTCTGCGGCAAAGCGTTCCGGTGCGGCGTCCGACCGAAGATTCTACTATATCCGAAGGGGCTTTGGTTATCGGGTTTGCGGGGCAGGGGAACCGGATCGGCTGCTTGCGACTTGCCTCAGGATGTCCCAGTACGCTCCCCGGTGCCCGGCGCGGATCGCGTCGACGAGCACCTGGTTGGCGTTGTAGTTGTAATTCTTCTCCGGCCGGGTGGGGTCGAAAAAGAGGAAGCGGTCGTCGTCCCGGGTGAGTTCGTCGAGCAAGGCGAACAGAAAGGGGGCGACTTCGGGTTCGAGGAAGAAGACCGGTTTCGCCAGGTCGTCGCCTCCCACGAGTCCCTTTTTCCGGTCTCCGTCCGCCACCAGGCCGGCCATTTCCGTCCCCGGGTAGACGCGAACGCCCGCGGAAACCCCGACGCGGTCCGGATCCGCCTTCCTCATCGCCTCGATCGAACGGATGATGCTGTCCCGGGTCTCTCCTGGGGCCCCGATCAGCAGGTCGAGCATGACCGTGATGCCGGCCTCCTTGCACAGGCCGACGGTGCGCAGGATGTCCTCCGCCGTGAAATCCCTGCGGAGCCGCCGCAGCATCCCGTCGTCTCCGCTGTCGGCGCCGAAGTTGATCCCCACGCAGCCGGCGCGGCGCATGAGGCGCGCCAGATCCGGAGGGAAGGGAACGGGCGCGCAGTAGGCGTACCAGCGCAGCCGTTCGCCGAGCCCCCGGTCGATCAGTTCCCGGCAGACCTCGAGGGCGTGTTCCGGGGGGAGGTTGAACTCGCTGTCGCAGGTGTGGACATGGTCGATCCCCTGGTCGACGAGACGGGCGAGTTCGTCGGCCACGGCCCGGGGTGGGCGGACCCGGACGGCGCTCCCTTTCGCGAGGGGGTCGGCGCAGTAGATGCACCGGCGCGGGCAGCCCCGCTTCGTTTCGATTCCCGCCTGGCCCCCTTCCCGGAAATAGCGGCGGTTGTCCAGGAACGCGCGGCCCATCGCCGGGAGCTCTGCAAGGGGACGGTAGACCCCGGGATTCCGCCGCCACGTTCCGGCCCGGCGCACGAGAAGCCCGGGAAGATCGTTCCACGGGCGGCGCTTCTCGATCCGTCCGGCCAGCTCCGTCATGGCGAACTCCCCTTCGCCCCAGATCCCCGCTTCGGCGCCGCTTTGTGCGATCACCACCTCGGGCATGACGGAGAAGCCGACCCCTCCCAGGACGACCGGAGCCCCGGTGTGCTTTCGAACGGAACGCACGAGATCCGCGTATCCGGGCAGGAAATCCTCCCGGGTGGCGAAGGAGCAGTCGTCCGTGTTGCGGATTGAAACCCCGACCAGCCCGAATTCGCGGTCTGCGAGAAACTTCGCGATCGCCGGCTCCGCCTCCTCTTCCCAGCAGAGATCGAGGATCTCCGGCTGGTGCCCCGAGGCACGGAGCGTCTCGGCGAGATAGTCCAGCCCGATCGGGGCGATCGGCGGGACAATCCGGTTGGTGTTCACCAGGGCGATGCGC
>DASUAN010000109.1:0-8804 GCA_035763765.1 Candidatus Deferrimicrobiaceae bacterium | reverse complement strand
ATCCGCACCTACAACTTCCCCCAGAACCGGGTGACCGACCACCGCATCGGGCTGACCGTTCACCAGCTTTCCCAGGTGCTGAACGGGGCGATCGACGACTTTGTGGACGCCCTGATCGCCCATGCCCATGCCGAAGCCCTGAAGCACGCCGTCTGAAACGGCTTCCATCGATGCAACTCGCCGAACTCCTCGCGTTCTGCCGCCGGGAGATGGAGGGGCACGGCCTTCGCGGCTCCCCCGAGGCGGAAATCCTCGTTTCCCATCTCGCCGGCATTCCCCGTTCCCGCCTCTTCCTGGAGGGGGGGAGGGAGGTCGGGGACCTGACCGGCGAACTCCGTTCGCTCCTTCGGCGAAGGGTTTCCGGGGAGCCCGTCCAGTATCTTCTCGGCCATTGGGAATTCTGCGGGCGCGAGTTCCGCCTGACGCGGGATACGCTCATCCCGAGGCCCGAAACGGAGGGGTTGGTCGAGGGCGTCATCGATACGTGGCGGCGAGAGGGCCGGGGCGCAGGATGGATTCTCGACGTCGGTACGGGGTGCGGAGCCATCGCCGTGACGCTTGCGGCGGAGCTTTCCCGGGTGGCGGTGATCGCGGGAGACGTGTCCGAAGGAGCCCTGGCCGTCGCCCGGGAGAACGCGCGCCGGCACGGGGTCGCGGATCGGGTCCGTTTCGTCCGCGCGGACGGATATTCCGCCTTGAAAAGAGGGGACCGTTTTGATGTAGTGGTGTCGAACCCCCCGTACGTTTCCGAAATGGAATGGGATTCGCTTCCCCGGGAAGTCCGGGGATTCGAGCCGGCGGGGGCACTTCTGGCCGGGCCGGACGGGCTGGCGATGATCCGTCCCCTGGTCGCCGATGCCGGGAAATACCTGAAGCGGGGGGGGAGGCTCTGGCTGGAGATCGGGGAGTCCCAGGGGGATGCCGTGCGGAAACTTCCCTGTGACCCCCTTCGCTTCGTCGGCGTCGAAAAGGACCTGGCCGGGAAAGATCGAGTCGCCCGCTGGATTCTTCCGGCGGAAGAGAAACCGCTCGGCGGGAAGAGCGGATAGGGGGATCCTCTGGACACGTTCCACATCAAGGGGGGAAAGCCGCTGTCGGGCACCGTCCGGGTGTCGGGGGCGAAGAACGCCGTCCTTCCGATCATGGCGTCTTCGCTCCTCGCGGAGGGCCCCGTGGAGATCGCCAACATTCCCCGCCTTCGGGACATCGACACCTTCGGGAAGCTGCTTTCGATGATGGGGGCGTCGGTCGAGCGAGAGGAAGGCGGGGAAGGGGAGCGCCGCGTTCTTCGAATCGACGCCCGGAATGTGCGGAAAGCGGAAGCCCCGTACGACATGGTGAAAACGATGCGGGCCTCCGTGCTCGTGCTCGGACCTCTGGTCGCCCGGCACGGGATGGCGAGAATTTCCCTCCCCGGGGGGTGCGCCATCGGTGCGCGCCCGATCGATCAGCATCTCAAGGGGCTTACCCTTCTCGGGGCGGAAACGGCGCTCAAGGAGGGGTACATCGAGGCGAGGGCGGAAAAGCTCACCGGGGCCACGATCTACTTCGACCTGAAAACGGTTACCGGGACGGAAAACCTGATGATGGCCGCCGCGCTGGCCAAGGGGACGACGGTCCTGAAGAACGCGGCCCAGGAGCCCGAGGTGTGCGGCCTCGCGCGCGCGCTGCGGGGCATGGGCGCCGACATCGAGGGAGAAGGGACGGACGAGATCGTCATTCGGGGAGTGCCCTCCCTGTCCGGCGTCCGGCACGAGGTGATGGCCGACCGGATCGAGGCGGCGACGCTCTTGCTGGCGGGCGCGATCACCGGCGGCGACGTGACGGTCGAAGGGGCGGACGCCCAGACGATGGACGCCGTCCTCGAGAAGCTTGGCGAAAGCGGCGCGGATATCTCGCTCCTTCCGGGGGCGGTTCGGGTCCGCAGACACGGGAAGATCCGCTCGGTCAACGTCACGACCTCCCCGTACCCGGGGTTTCCGACCGACGTGCAGGCGCAGTTCATGGCCTATATGTGCCTCGGAGACGGGTTCAGCATCATCCAGGAAAAGATTTTCGAAAACCGCTTCATGCACGTGGCGGAACTCCGGAGGATGGGGGCCGAGATCGATATTTCCGGAAACGCCGCCGCCGTCAAGGGGGTTCCCCGGCTCTCCGGCGCCCCGTGCATGGCGACCGATCTGCGGGCTTCGGCCTCCCTGGTCCTGGCAGGGCTGGCGGGGACCGGGACCACCGAGATCCTCCGCATCTACCACCTGGACCGGGGGTATGAGGCGCTGGAGCGAAAACTTTCCTCCCTGGGCGCGGACATCGCCCGGGTTCAGGAGTAGGGGGGCGTGTGCGCTGGGTGAGATCGGGGACCGGGGCGTTCCGGAGGGCCCTGGCCGACGGGGAGCGACGCGGGGAAACGGAGTCGGCCAAGGTACGCGCCGTGGTGGAAGAGGTGCTCGCGCGGGTACGGAAGGAAGGCGACGAGGCGCTTTTCGAATTCACCCGGCGATTCGACCGGTTCGACCTGCGGAAGAGGGGCCCCGCGGTTTCACGGCGGGAGATCGACGCGGCGTGGTCACGCATCCCGAAGAAGATCCGTGAATCCCTGACCCTGGCGGCTTCGCGCATCGAGGCGTTCCATCGCCATCAGGCCGAATCCGGCTTCACCGCGGAGATCCCGGGAGCTATCCTCGGGCAGCGGGTGATCCCGGTGGCGCGCGCCGGCGTCTACGTCCCCGGCGGAAAGGCGGCATACCCGTCCACCCTGCTCATGAACGCGATCCCGGCCCGGGTGGCAGGCGTGCGGGAAGTGTACGCCGCGTGCTCGGCGCCGGGGGGAGAACTCCCGGAGGTGGTTCTTGCCGCCGCCCGGGTCGCAGGGCTTACGGGAGTTTTCCGCATCGGCGGGGCGCAGGCGATCGCGGCGTTCGCCTACGGGACCGGGTCGATTCCCCGCGTGGACGTCGTCGCCGGCCCGGGGAACGCCTTCGTCACGGAAGCGAAACGGCAGGTCTACGGGACGGTGGGCATCGACATGCTGGCCGGCCCGAGCGAGCTGGTGGTACTGGCCGACGCCACGGCGAAGGCCCGTTTCGTGGCGGCGGATCTCCTTTCTCAGGCCGAACATGACGAGGACGCCTACGTGGCCCTGGTGACCGACTCCCCGCGACTGGCGGGGAAGGTGGACGCGGAGCTTGCCAAGCAGCGGAGGCGGCAGCCCCGGAAGGCGATCCTGGCCGAATCGCTCTCCCGGGCCGTGGGGTTCCTCGTGAAGGGGCGCGACGAGGGGATCGAGGTGGTGAACCTTCTGGCGCCGGAACACCTGGCGATCATGACCGAGGATCCTTGGGGGGCGCTCGAGCGGATCCGGAACGCCGGGACGGCGTTCGTGGGGGACCTAAGCCCGGTTGCGGTGGGGGACTATCTCGCCGGCATCAACCACACGCTGCCGACGGGCGGCGCGGCCCGGTTTTCGTCCCCGCTGGGGGTCTCCACGTTCCTGAAACGGACCAACGTGGTATCATATCAATTCCGGGCACTTGCGGGCGATGCGCCGCACGTGGTGCGGCTGGCCGAGCAGGAAGGGCTGTTCGCCCATGCCCATGCCGTCCGGATACGGATCGAAAAGGGGGCGCCGTAGGAGATGCCGAGGGAAGCCAAGATCGTCCGAACGACGAAGGAGACCGATGTCCGGCTGACGCTGCGTCTCGAGGGAGGGGGAGAGGGGCGGATCGCAACCTCCGTGCCGTTCTTCGACCACATGCTCACGCTGTTTTCCCGTCACGGGTTCTTCGACCTGACCGTCACGGCGAAAGGAGACACCGAGGTCGATTTCCACCACGTCGTGGAGGACGTCGCGATCTGTCTCGGCGAGGCGTTCCGGAAAAGCCTCGGGAACATGGCCGGAATTTCGCGGTACGCCCATGCGAGCATCCCGATGATCGAGGCGCTGGCCCAGGTGACGGTCGATGTCTCCGCCCGCCCTCACCTGGTGTTCCACTGCCCGCTCGAGCACGAGAAGGTCGGAGCGTTCGACCTGGAGCTCGTCGAGGAGTTCCTCCGCGCCTTCTCCCAATCCTCCGGGGCGTGCATCCACGTCAACGTGCCGTACGGCTCGAACGCACACCATACGGTGGAGGCGATCTTCAAGGGGCTCGGGAGGGCCATGTCCGAGGCGGTGCGCATCGATCCGCGCGTGAAGGGGGTCCATTCGTCGAAGGGCGTGCTCGGATGACGGCGGGAGGCGCCATCGGCGTCGTCGATTACGGGATGGGAAACCTGCGCAGCGTGAGCAAGGCGCTCGAGTCGCTCGGGTTCCCGGCGGTCGTAAGCGGGGATCCCGCGATTCTTTCCCGCTGCCCCGGGATCGTCCTCCCGGGGGTGGGCGCTTTCCGCGACTGCATGAAGAATCTGGGCAGGCAGGGGCTTCTCCCGTTCCTTTCCGAGGTGCTTGCCGAGAACCGCCCGTTTCTGGGGATCTGCCTCGGGCTGCAGGTGCTTTTCACCGAGAGCGAGGAGTTCGGAAGACACGAGGGGATCGGATTCTTCCCCGGGAAGGTGGTGCGGTTCCCCCCCGGCCTGCGGGGGCCTGCCCCGAACGGCGGGACGGCCCCCCTCAAGGTGCCGCACATGGGATGGAACCGGGTCGTTTTTAGCCGGGATCATTCCGTCCTCCGCGGCATCGATTCCGGGACCCACTTCTACTTCGTCCACTCCTATTACGTGGAGCCGGAAGATCCGTCGATCGTCGCCTGCCGGACCTCGTACGGTCTTTCGTTTGCTTCCGCCGTCGGGAAGGGGAATGTGATGGCCGTCCAGTTCCACCCGGAGAAAAGCCAGGGGGCGGGACTCGCCGTCCTGGCGAATTTCGGCCGGCTCTGCCGCGAAGCACGGGTTCCGGCCCGGGGTCCGGGCGGCTGAGCAGAGGGTGCGATGGCGTTCCAGGTGATTCCCGCGATCGACATCCAGGGGGGAAAGGCGGTCCGGCTCCGTCAGGGGCGGCAGGAGGACTCCACGGTGTTTTCCGATTCCCCGCTGGAGGTGGCGCGTCGGTTTTCCGCGGAAGGAGCGAAGAGGATCCACGTGATCGATCTCGACGGCGCGTTCGCGGGCAGGCCGGTGAACGAGGGGATCCTCCGCCGCATCGTGACCGCGGTGGATGTCCCGGTCCAGGTGGGGGGCGGGGTGCGCAACTTCGAAATCGCCGCCCGTTATCTCGGTGCCGGCGTCTCCCGGATCATTCTCGGCACCTCGATCGTGAGAAACCCCGAGGAGGTGCTCCGGATCACGAAGGCGTATCCCGGGAAGGTGGCCGCCGGGATCGACGCCAGGGACGGGTTCGCCGCCATCCGGGGATGGGTGGAGGTCACGGGGGTCACGGCCGTCGACCTCGCCCGCCAGATGGAGAAGAGCGGAATCTCCTGCTTCATCTACACCGACATCTCCCGGGACGGCATGCTGGCGGGCCCCAACTTCCGGAGCATTCGCGAGTTCGCCCAGGGTCTGTCGACTCCCGTCCTCGCTTCGGGCGGCGTCGCTACGATGGAGGACCTCGGGACGCTGCGGGAGATGGAGAGCGACGGGGTGTGCGGGGCGGTGATCGGGCGGGCGATCTACGACGGCTCCATCGAGCTCGCCGAGGCCCTGAAGCTGGAAAGGGCGTGATTTTGGGGGATGCTGGCCAAGCGGATCATACCGTGTCTCGATGTCAAGGACGGCCGGGTGGTGAAGGGCGTGCGGTTCGTCGATTTGCGGGATGCGGGCGACCCGGTGGAGATCGCGAGACGGTACGACGAGGAGCAGGCCGACGAACTCGCCTTTCTCGACATCACCGCCTCCCACGAGAAGCGGGAGATCCTCATTGACGTGGTGCGCCGCACCGCGGAACAGGTGTTCATGCCGCTGACGGTCGGCGGCGGAGTCCGGACGCTCGACGACATCCGGAATCTGCTGGTCGCCGGGGCCGACAAGGTGTCGATCAACACCGCGGCCGTGGCCGATCCCGAGTTCGTCCAGAGGGCCGCGGAGCGGTTCGGGAGCCAGTGCACGGTGGTGGCGATCGACGCCCGGACGGTCCGTGGGCGGCCGGACGCCTGGGAGGTGTACACCCATGGCGGGCGCACCCCGACGGGAATCGACGCGGGAACGTGGTCGGCCCGGATGGAGGAGTACGGGGCGGGGGAGATCCTGCTCACGAGCATGGACCGCGACGGAACGCGCGACGGATACGACCTCCGGCTGACCCGCGCGATCGCGGACCGCGTGGGGATCCCGGTGATTGCCTCCGGGGGGGTCGGAACGCTCGAACATCTGTACGATGGGCTCGCGGCGGGCGGTGCGGACGCGGTGCTCGCCGCCTCCATTTTCCATTATCGGGAGTTTACCATCGCGGATGCGAAGGAATATCTGCACCGGCGAGGCGTTCCGGTGCGCCTCCCTTTCCGCGCGGTCGGCCGATCCCCTTTTTCGTCGGGCAGAAAAAGGGAGGGAGAGCGCGCCGGTCCGGAACGGGCCACGGAAGGGGGGGAGCGATGACAGCGGACGAGTTCGTCGCTATGGTGAAATTCGACGGGAGAGGCCTGGTGCCCGTGATCACCCAGGAGGTCTCCGACAATGCCGTGCTGATGCTGGCCTGGGCCAACGAGGACGCTCTTCGGAACACCTTTACGACCGGAAGGGCCTCCTATTGGAGCCGTTCCCGGAAAACCCTGTGGGTCAAGGGGGAAACGTCGGGAAACGTACAGGAGGTGGAGGAGGTGCTCTACGATTGCGACGTGGACACCGTCCTGTATCGGGTGCGTCAGAGCGGTCCGGCCTGCCACACGGGAGAGAAGACCTGTTTCTACCGGAGTGCCTACCGACGCAGAGGGGGATGAGCATGGCGAACGAATGTGTCTTTTGCAGGATCATCCGCAAGGAGGTACCGTCGCAGCCGATCCACGAGGATCACGACCTGATCGCCTTCCCCGACATCAGCCCCGTCGCACCGGTTCATGTGCTTGTCGTCCCCAAGGAGCACATGGTCAACCTGAACGAGGCGGGAGCCAAGGACGTGACGATTCTGGGAAAGATGCTCCGGCTCGCCGCCAAGATCGCCAACGAGAGGGGGGTGGCGGAATCCGGGTACCGGGTGATCATCAACAACGGCGACGACGGCGGGCAGGTCGTCCCGCATCTGCACCTGCACCTGATCGGGGGAAAGGCCCTCGGCCACAAGCTGGGGTAGTCCAGACGGGGCCTTTCGTCTCTGCAGGTACGGAGGAGCCCCCCGGAAGCCCTGCGGAGGGAATCCCTTGACTTGTCTCTGAATCCAAGTAAAATACTGAATTTTCAGGTCACATGTTTGGCGAGGAAGGGGTGATTACGGTATGCCGGGCGTCCGCGTGAAGGAAGAGGAGCCCTTTGAAAGCGTCCTGAAGCGGTTCAAGAAGCAGTGCGAAAAAGCCGGAATCCTTTCTGAAATCCGCAAGCGGGAACATTACGAGAAGCCGAGCGTCAAGCGAAAGAAAAAGGCCCTTGCCGCCAGGAAGCGCGCACTGAAGAAAATGAAGAAATTGAGCCAGTGACGATGGAGCTGAAGGAACGGATCCAGAAGGATATGCAGAAAGCGGCCAAGGAGAGGGACTCCTTGGCCCTTTCTGCTTTGCGGATGGCGTTGGCCGCGATCAAGAACAAGGAGATCGAGGCACGAGGGGAGATCGGGGAGGATTCGGTTCTCAAGGTGCTTTCCGCGTTGGTGAAGCAGCGGAGGGAATCGATCGACCTCTTTCTCCGGGGGGACCGGGGCGACCTCGCCGAGAAGGAGGCGGCGGAGATCGCCGTTCTCGAGAAGTATCTTCCGGAGGCGCTCTCGGACGCCGAGGTCGAATCCCTGGCGCGGGAGGCCATCGCGGCGGTCGGGGCGAAATCCCCCCCGGACATGGGCCGCGTCATGAAGGAGTTGATGCCGAAGGTGGCGGGACGCGCCGACGGCAAGACCGTCAACGAGATTGTCCGGCGCCTGCTTGCCGGGTAGAGCGAGGCCTGGCCAGACGTGGGTGGTCGTATCTCGGAAAGCACGCTGCGCGAGATACGGGACAGGGCGGACATCGTCGAGGTGGTTTCCGAGACGGTGCGCCTATCGCGGAGCGGGGCAAGCTTCCGGGGCCTTTGCCCGTTCCACCGGGAGAAGACTCCCTCCTTCTTCGTCCATCCGGCGAAACAGATCTTTCACTGCTTCGGGTGCGGGGAGGGAGGATCGGTTTTCCATTTCCAGATGAAGGCCCGCAACCTGTCGTTCGCCGAGTCGGTCGAGGATCTCGGCGACCGGTACGGCATCTCGATCCGGTACGAGCGGGGACCGGCGCCGGAGCGCCCGCAGGAAGACCTCTACCGGATTCTCCAGGTGGCCTCCGGAACGTACCGCGAGCTGCTGCGATCGTCCCCCGGGGGGAAGGGGGCGCGGGAGTTCCTCCGTCGAAGGGGGATCACCCCGGAGGCCGAACAGGAATTTTCCCTCGGGTACGGCGGGGGCGGAAAGGATCTCCTGGGTGCCCTTGCGCGCGAGGGGATCGATCCCGCGCGGGCGGAGGCGGCGGGTCTTCTCCTTCCCCGCGAGGGAGGCGGGCACCGGGAGCGGTTCCGGGGAAGGGTGATCTTTCCCATCGCGGATGCGAGGGGGCGGATCTGCGGCTTCGGAGCCCGGGCGGTCGACGACGCGTTGCCCAAATACCTCAACTCCCCGGAATCGCAAGTGTATCGCAAAAGCTCCCTCCTCTACGGTCTCTACCAGGCGCTCCCGGCGGTCCGCAGGGAGCGGAAAGTCCTGGTGGTCG
>DASUAN010000108.1:0-2199 GCA_035763765.1 Candidatus Deferrimicrobiaceae bacterium | reverse complement strand
GTCGTCTTCCCCGTCCCCTTCTCCCCCCGGATCAGAACCCCGCCGATCGACGGGTCCACCGCGTTCACCAGAAGACCCTTCTTCAACAGCTCCTGACCCACGATCGCGCTGAATGGAAAAAGACGCACCTCATCCCCCCTTTTTCGATTTCGACATGTCGGCGCCCAGCCACTCCTCTCCCCCGGCCGGGCAGAAGACCCGCCAGTGGATGCGGAAATAGTCGTCCCCGAGCCAATCCAAGATGTCCGCCCCGTTCTCTCCGACGATGTCGAACTCCCGGTCGAATTCGATCACGACCACCTTGCGCTGCTCCCCTTCGTAATACCGGATCCAGTATCGGCCGTCGGGAAGCGTTCCGCCGTCGATCGGGATCAGGTCCTCGTACAGCAGCATGAGCCTCCGGGAAACTTTCTTCAGCGACATCGGCACGCCGTTGAGAAACAGGACCTTGCTCCCGGTCCCGATCAACCCGTACCGTTCCTCGATCTTCCTGCGCGAGATCGACATGCTCGGTTCCATTCGCTCCTCCTCGTAGCGCGTCCCTCCGGGTCCGGGCCGCCCGCCCCGGGACGACTTCCTCAGATGATCGCCCGCTCGCGGATCGCCGCCAGGATGGCGGCCTGACTCATCTCGGCGAGCGAAAGGTACTTCGCCCCCATCGCATCCGCCACGGTCTTCGCCGGCCCGCCGGAGAAGATCCCCCGCGTCTTCTTCGTCTTTTCGGTCGCCTCCATCGAGGCCCGCAGCGCCGCCGGCCCCATCATCATCCGGTCCGTGTCGATGACCAGCGAGGTGACGCCCATCCGCCGGATGATCTTCCCCATCCGCACCGCCTCCTCGAGCGGCTCCCCTCCGACGTATGCGACGTTCGCCCTTCCGTCGGTGATGAGCACGAGCAGGGGTTTGCGCCCGGGGTCCCGAACCTGCTCGATCTCGAGCGTCTTGACCGCGGCGTAGATTCCGATGGAAAGGGGCGTCGTGCCCCCGGAAGCGAGCCACGTGAGCTGCATCGCGGCCATCGAGGCGCTGCCGGTGGGGGGCACCACGACCTCCGCCACGGTATCCCGGAAGGAGATGAGGCCCACCCGGTCCCGCTTCACATAGGCATCCCGGAGAAGCGACAGCACCGCCCCCTTGGTGGCCACCATCCTCTTCTGCGTCTCCATCGATGCCGAGGCGTCGAGGAGAACGAGGATCAGATTGCCCACCTTTCGTTCCCGCCTCTTCCCGCGCAGGTCTCCCACCGCCACCCGGACCCGTCCCGTCTCCCGTTCCACGTGCCCGTTGGCCACGGCGGTGAAGAGGGTCGCATCCATGGCGATGTCCCGGCCCTTTTTCCACGGACCGCTCCGGACGTACCTCCCGCGCACGCTCTTCGTCTTCGCCCGGCTTCGCTTCCCCGGGGCGTCGAGCATCTTCCTGCCCTTCGGCACCACGATCTTGCGGACCTGGTAGGGCGCGGAAGGCGCGATGATCTTCTCCTCGACGAATCCCTGGCAGAGGTCGCAGTCGGGGTCGCCGCACGTGGACGGCGACCGGCCTCCTCCTCCCGCCGACCTTTCGCTGCGCCTTCTCGCCGCGATCGACTGTTCGATCGCCTGCTGCTCCAGTTCCTCGTCCGAATAGGTCGGGGTACGGAAGATGACCCCGGCCCGCTTCATCCCGTGGGCCGTATCGGGGAGGGGGACGAACGGCTCGCGTTCCTGTTCCTGCATCTCCCCGGGGAACGCCCAGGAGAGGAGACGCTCCACATGGCGCGCCGCTCGGTCGCTCACCCCGCTCCTCGGGATCCGGTGCGGAAGGGCGAGTCGGATGGCGTCCTTCAGGTCGCTTGCGGCGAGTTCGCTCCCTCCCCGCATCACCGCGAGCGCGCGGGCGGTCTTCAGGATCGCGAGGTCCCCCCGGTGCCCGGCCACGCCGAGGGTGGAGACCGCCTCCGTCACCGTCTTCACGATCCGGTCGGGAATCGGGATCTCGTGCAGCCGGGCACGCCCGTTTCCCACCAGACCCAAGGCCTGCCGGTCCTGCCTCCCCCACTCCCGGTCGAATTCGGGCTCTTCCCGCTCGAAGGAGAGCACCCGGTCCACGATCTGCTTCCGAAGAACGACGTCCTTCTCCCCGGAAACCTCCACGCACAGACCGAACCGGTCCAACAGCTGCGGACGAAGCTCCCCCTCCTCCGGGTTCATCGTCCCCACC
>DASUAN010000107.1:0-4204 GCA_035763765.1 Candidatus Deferrimicrobiaceae bacterium | reverse complement strand
TGCTCACGAACAACCCGAAGAAGATCATCGGGCTGGAGGGGTACGGGCTGCGGGTGGTCGAGCGGGTCCCCGTCGAGGTCGCCCCGAGCGAGGCGAACGTCAAGTACCTCAAGACGAAGAAGAAGAAAATGGGGCACATCCTGAGCGTGGAGTGAGGGGAGGGAGATGGTGCGGACAGTCGAGGGCGACCTCCAGGGACAGGGCGTAAAAGTCGCGATCGTCGTTTCGCGGTACAACAGCTTCATCACGGACCGGCTGGTGGAGGGGGCGATGGACGCCCTGCGACGGCACGGGGTCCAGGAGAAGGACATCACGCTCGTGCGGGTCCCCGGTTCCTTCGAGCTGCCGCTTGCGGTCCGGCGCGCGGCCGCGGGAAAGGTGGACGCGGTGATCGCCCTGGGCGCGCTGATCCGGGGAGGAACCCCCCATTTCGATTACCTGAGCGCCGAGGTCACGAAGGGAATCGCGCAGGTGATGCTCGATTCCGGCGTGCCGGTCTCCTTCGGCGTCCTCACGACCGACACCGTCGAACAGGCGATCGAGCGGGCGGGCACCAAGGCGGGGAACAAGGGTTTCGAGGCGGCCCTCTCCGCCATCGAGATGGCGAAGCTCCTTCGCCAGATGTAGCGGCGCCCGCCGGAAATGTCGTTGCGGAACCGGGGCGCGTAGGAGTTCAGGGAGATTGCGCCGGGAATCTCGGGAAAAGGTCTTTCAAACGTTGTTCATGATGGATTTCCTGGGGGTTGGCCCGGAGGAGGCCATCCCCCTTTTTCCGTTGGTGGCCGCACCGGCCCGGGACGGAAAATATTATGAGGAGACGGTCCGGGCGGTCTGGGAGCACCGGGAGGAGATCGATGCGCTGATCCGCCAGGCCGCCGAGCACTGGCGTCTGGAGCGGATGACGATCGTGGACCGGAACATCCTCCGGCTGGGAGCGTTCGAGATCGGCTGGTCCCGCGACATCCCGTTCGTCGTGGCGATCAACGAGGCGGTCGACCTCGGCAAGCGGTTCGGCTCCGAGGAATCCGGGGCCTTCATCAACGGGATCCTGGACCGGATCTCGGAGATCACGAGGAAAAAGGTGGTGCCGTGAGGTATCAGCCGAAGACGATCGAGGGGAAGTGGCAGAAACGCTGGGAGGAAGCGGGGGTCTTCCGCTGCCCGGACGCGATCACGGCGCCCAAATTCTACTGTCTCGAGATGTTTCCGTACCCGTCCGGACGGATCCACATGGGACACGTCCGCGTATACACGATCGGGGACCTGATCGCGCGCTTCAAGCGGATGCGGGGATTCCAGGTCCTCCACCCCATCGGGTGGGACGCCTTCGGACTGCCCGCGGAAAACGCCGCCCACCGTCATGGGACCCATCCCGCCAAGTGGACGTGGGAGAACATCGGGTTCATGCGGGAGCAGCTCCGCGAGCTGGGGATCTCCTACGACTGGGACCGCGAATTCTCCACCTGCTCCCCGGAGTACTACCGGTGGGAGCAGCTCTTCTTCCTCTGGATGCTGGAGGACGGGCTCGCCTACCGGAAGCGGGCGCAGCTCAACTGGTGCGACGAGTGCCAGACCGTCCTCGCGAACGAGCAGGTGAACCGGGACGGGACCTGCTTCATCCACGACCAGGTGCGGGTTACCCAGCGGGAGCTCGACCAGTGGTTCCTCGGCATCACGAAATACGCGGAGGAGCTGCTCTCCGGCCACGAGGAGCTCCGGGGAGGGTGGCCGGACAACGTCCTCGAGATGCAGCGGAACTGGATCGGGCGGAGCGAGGGAGCGGAAATCGACTTCCCCCTGGAGGACGGGGGCGGAAAGATCACGGTGTTCACCACGCGCCCCGACACGGTCTACGGCGCGACGTTCATGAGCATGGCGCCCGAGCACCCGCTCGTCCTCGAGTTCGCCCGGAAGGCGGGGAGGGAAGCCGAGGTGCGCGAGTTCGTGCAGCGGGTTGCGCAGGAGGACAAGCTCGTCCGGTCCAGCGAGGAGGCGGAAAAGGAGGGGATCTTCACCGGCGGGTATTGCCGGAACCTCCTCTCCGGGGAGCGGATCCCCATCTACGCCGCCAATTTCGTCCTCGCGGAGTACGGAACCGGCGCGGTGATGGCGGTTCCGGCCCACGACCAGCGGGATTTCGAGTTCGCCCGGAAATACGGCCTCCCCATCGCGGTCGTCATCCAGCCTGACGGAGAAAACCTCACGCCCGACACCATGGACTCTGCCTACGAGGGGCCGGGGCGGATGGTTGGGTCCGGACCCTTCACCGGCCTCTCCAGCGAGGAGGGAAAGGAGAAGATCACGGCGTACTTCGAGGAGAAGGGGATCGGCAAAGGGAAGATCCAGTACCGGCTTCGGGACTGGGGGGTGAGCCGGCAGCGGTACTGGGGGTGCCCCATCCCGGTCATCCACTGCGAGGCGTGCGGCGTCGTTCCCGTCCCCGCCGGGAACCTCCCGGTGGTTCTCCCCGAGGACCTGCCTTACACCCGCGAGAAAGGAAACCCCCTGGCGGGTGCCGAGGAGTGGATCCGGGTCCCCTGCCCGGCCTGCGGCGCACCGGCGAGGCGGGAGACGGACACCTTCGACACCTTCTTCGAGTCGAGCTGGTACTTCCTCCGGTATATCGACCCGAAGAACGACCGGGAGGCGCTCGACCCGGAAAAGATGCGCGACTGGATGCCGGTGGACCAGTACGTCGGCGGCGTGGAGCACGCCTGCATGCACCTCATCTACGCCCGGTTCTTTCACAAGTATCTCCGGGACCGCGGCCTCGCCCCGGGAAACGAGCCGTTCCGCCGGCTTTTGTCCCAGGGGATGGTGTGCATGCAGACGATGGAGTGCCCGAAGCACGGGTGGCGATATCCGGAAGAGGTCGACGAGTCGGGGGCGTGCCGACAGTGCGGAGAGAAGGTGGAGGTCGGGCGTTCGATGAAGATGTCGAAGTCCAAGCGCAACGTCGTGGAACCCTCCGCGCTCATCGAACGGTACGGCGCCGACACGGCAAGGCTGTTCTCGCTTTTTGCGTCCCCCCCCGAAAAGGATCTCGACTGGAGCGAGCAGGGGGTCGAGGGGGCGTTCCGGTTTCTCGGACGCGTATTCCGCCTGATCGCCGTGCGGAGCGAGGCGGTTTCCCGGGCCGAGGGGAGCTGGGACGATTCGCCCGAGACCCGGCGGATCCGCAGGATGACCCACCAGACGCTCAGGAAAGTGACCGCCGACGTGGAGGAGAGGTACCATTTCAACACGGCCATCTCCGCGATCATGGAGATGGTCAATTTCCTCTACTTGGTCGAGGAGGCCGCCTGGCAATCCCCGGGGATGGCCCCGGCGCTCGCGGAGGCGGTCGAGAAGGTTCTTCTCATGCTCTCGCCCTTCGCGCCCCACCTGAGCGAGGAACTCTGGGAGAGGATCGGGAAGAAGGGGCTCGTTTCGGCCCAGGCGTGGCCGGCGTTCGACGAGGAGGTGGCCCGGGCCGAGGAGATTCTCGTCGTTGTCCAGATCAACGGGAAGCTTCGATCGCGGATCACCGTGGATGCCGATGCGACGGAGGAGGAGATCCGCACGAAGGTCATGGCCGATCCCCGTGTGCTCGAATACACCGGAGGAAAGACGATCCGGAAGATGGTCTACGTTCCCAAAAAGCTCGTGAGCATTGTCCTGTAACCCATGGGCTTCGTCCGGCAAGCCATCCGGGGTCTGATTCCTGTCCTGCTCCTGTTTTCCTTCGCGTGCGGGTACCGGCTGAAGGCGGATCCGGGTTCCCGGTATGCCGATCCCGGGATCCGTGTGGATCTGCAGACCTTCGCAAACGAGTCGCTCGTCCCGGATGCCGGGGCGTATCTCGCGGCACGCCTTCGGGAGGAGATGCGCCGGAACGGCTTTCGGGGAAGGTTCGAGAGAAGCCTGTCCGATTACCTCATCGAGGGAACGGTTCGGGAGATCCGCGAAGACGTCATCTCCCATGGAGAGGACGAGATCGCCCTCGAGCACCGCTTGACGATCTCCGTGGACATCCGCGTGCTCGAGATCGACCGGGGACGGCTCCTCTGGAAGGAGGACGGAATCACCGAGGCCGCATCGTTTTTCGCCGGTTCCGACTTCCAGTACACCGAATCGAACCGCCGCATGGCGTTCGAGGAGGTCTGCCGCCGCGTCGCCAGGAAGATCGGCCAGACCCTCCGGGTGATCCTGTGACCGAAGTTCC
>DASUAN010000106.1:0-6246 GCA_035763765.1 Candidatus Deferrimicrobiaceae bacterium | reverse complement strand
CTCGTCCCGAAGCTGCCGGACGGGCTTTCCGGTCTCGATCGCGATCGTAACCAGCGTCTTGGAGGCCGTGGCCGAAATCGCTCCGGTCTCCCGGTCCTCGACGACGTGCGCGATCGTCTCCGGCGAAAGCTTCCTCGTGAGGACGGCCTCCTTCCACTGGATGCACTCGTTCGCGGTCGTCTTCGGGTTCCCCCCGAAGGCGGCGACCGACGCCTCGAAGAAATCGGCGAGCGAGCGGGCGGAGGAGAGCAGCTCCGCGTCGTAGCGGGGGATCCCGTACCGGGAGGAAAGCCGCGCGATCTTCTCGCCGGGAAGTTCCGGGATCGTTTTGCGAAGCTCCTCGATCCACGCTTCGTCGATGTGAAGGGGAAGCAGGTCGGGATCGGGGAAATACCGGTAGTCGTGCGCCTCCTCCTTGCTCCGCATGGAGACCGTCACGCCGGCGTCGGCATCCCACAAGCGGGTTTCCTGCACGACCTTCCCGCCGTCCTCGATCCGCTCCACCTGGCGCCGGATCTCGTACTCGAGGGCCTTCTCCACGTTCCGGAAGGAGTTCATGTTCTTGAGCTCCGTCTTCGTTCCGAACTCCTTCTGCCCGATCGGCCGGACGGAGACGTTCGCGTCGCAGCGAAACGACCCCTCCTCCATGTTTCCGTCGCAGACCTCGAGGTAGACGAGGATGTCCCGCAGACGGCGCAGGTACGCCCCGCCTTCCTCCGGCGTCCGGATGTCGGGCTCGGAGACGATCTCCATGAGGGGAACCGAGCAGCGGTTCAAATCGGCGAGTGACGTCTGCGCCCCCGCGAAGGCCCCCGCGTGGACCAATTTCCCCGCGTCCTCCTCCAGATGGATGCGGGTGATGCCGATCCGGCGAATCGCGCCGTCCGCCTCGAGGTCGATGTGCCCCGAGACGGCCAGGGGCAGTTCGTACTGCGAGATCTGGTACGCCTTCGGAAGGTCCGGGTAGAAGTAGTTCTTCCGGGCGAAGACGGACCGTTCCTGGACCCGGCACGAGGTGGCCAGCGCCGTGCGGATGGCGAACTCCACCACCTTGCGGTTCAGGACGGGGAGGACGCCCGGCATCCCCGTGCAGACGGGGCAGGTGTTCTCGTTGGGCGGCGCCCCGAACCCGGCCGAGCAGGCGCAGAAGATCTTGCTCTCCGTCGCCAGTTGGGCGTGAACCTCCAGGCCGATGACCGCTTCGAACGCCATGCCCCTACGCTCCCTCCAGCGGGGCCACCCGCGGCAGCGGGATCTCCCGTTCGATCGCCGCGGCCGCGGCGAAAATCGCTTCCTCGTCGAAATGCCTCCCCAGCAGCTGCGCTCCGATCGGAAGCCCCTCGGGGGACAGGCCGCACGGGACGGAGATCCCGGGGATCCCCGACAGGTTGCAGGGGATCGTGTAGATGTCGGAGAGGTACATGGTCAGCGGGTCGGCAAGCTTCTCCCCGATGCGGAACGCCGGCGTGGGGGCGGTGGGGGTGAGGATCACGTCGACCTGGTCGAACGCCTCGGCGAAATCCCGCCGCAACAGGGTGCGCACCTTCTGCGCCTTCCCGTAGTACGCCTCGTAGTAGCCCGCGGACAGCGCGTAGGTCCCGATCATGATCCGCCGCTTGACCTCGTCCCCGAACCCTTCCGCGCGGGTCCGGGACATCATCTCGATCAGGCCTTTCGCCCCTGCCGCCCGGTGGCCGTACCGGACCCCGTCGTACCGGGCGAGGTTGGAGGAGGCCTCCGCGGGGGCGATGATGTAGTACGTCGCAAGGGCGTATTCGGTGTGCGGAAGGGAGATCTCCACGGCTTCCGCGCCCAGGGAGAGGAGCGCCGAAAGCGCTTTTTCGACCGCCGCCCTGACCGCTGCGTCCAGCCCGCCCGCGAAGTACTCCCGCGGCAGGCCCACCTTGAGTCCTCGGACGCCCCGGCGGGTCGCGGCGAGGTAGTCGGGCACCGGGACGTCGACCGACGTGGAGTCCCTCCGGTCGTGCCCGGCGATGACGCCCAAGACGGCCGCGGCATCCGGAACGGATCGGGCGATCGGCCCCCCCTGGTCGAGCGAGGAGGCGAAGGCGATCATGCCGTAGCGGGAGACGCGGCCGTAGGTCGGCTTCATCCCGACGACGCCGCACAGGGAGGCGGGCTGTCGGATCGAGCCGCCCGTGTCCGTCCCCACCCCGGCGTAGCAGAGCCCCGCCGCCACGGCCGCCGCCGACCCCCCGGAGGAGCCTCCCGGGATCCGGTCCGTCGCCCACGGATTGACGGTGGCCCCAAAGCAGGAGGTCTCCGTGGAGGAGCCCATCGCGAACTCGTCCATGTTCTGCTTGCCCAGAAGCACCGCGCCGGCGTCCCGGATCCTCTCGGTGACCGCGGCATCGTACGGCGGGTCGAAGTCGCTCAGGATGCGGCTGCCGCAGGTGGTGCGGATCCCCTTCGTGCAGAAGATGTCCTTCAGTCCCACGGGAACGCCGTGCAGCGGCCCCCGCACGACCCCGCGGGCCAGTTCCTCGTCCCGGACGCCGGCGTCCCGCATCGCGGCCTCCGGGAGGATCGTGATGTAGGCGTTCACCGCCGGGTTGAGTCGTTCGATCCTGGCCAGCAGGACGCGGGTGAGCTCCCGGGAAGAGATCTCCTTTTCCCGCACCGCCCGTGCGGCGTCGAGAAGCGTCCACTCCTGCGGGGGGATGCCGGGCATCGGTCAGTCCTCGATGATCCGGGGCACGCGGAAGAAGTCCCCTTCCCGGTCGGGGGCGTTCTTCAGGATCTCCTCCTTCTCCCCGAAGGGGCGGACGGAGTCGTCGCGGAAAGGGGTTCCCGTCTCCACCGCGTGGGAGGTGGGGACGACGTCCGACGTGTCGAGCCGGTCGAGCTGGCGGATGTATTCGAGGATCTTGGCCAGCTGCTCCCTCATCCGGTCCGCCTCGGCGGGAGAGAGCGAAAGCCTGGCGAGCCGGGCCACGTGCAAGACCTCCTCCCTGGTGATGGCCATTCGGATCTCCCTGTTTTCGTGAGAATTTCAATGTATCACAGGTCGGTGGGCGGGGACACTTCTCCCATGGGCGTTTCCGGGGGACCTGGCCCGCGGGGGATGACGAGTTCGGAAGGAACGTCCCTGTTCTTGGGGGGACATTCCTTGAGGTTGTCGGTAGTATGGTTGGAGGAGTGTCCCCGCCCATGACCCACCGCTACTTCGCCACCACGAGCAAGGGGCTCGAGAACGTGCTGGCGGAGGAGGTCCGGGCGCTCGGGGGGAAACGGGTCGATCCCTCCCCCGGGGGCGTCGCCTTCTCGGGAACCGTTGCGCTCTGCTACCGGGCCAACCTGTGGCTTCGCACCGCCAACCGGGTGCTCCTTTCGCTTTCGGCCTTTCGCGCCCCGACGCCGGAATCCCTTTACGAGGGGACGAAGGCGGTCCCCTGGCCGGACCTCTTCCCGGTCGACTGCCGGTTCGCCGTGGAGGCCTCCGTGCGCGACTCCGGGATCACCCATTCCCACTTTGCGGCGCAGAAGGTCAAGGATGCCGTCGCGGACCGGTTCCGCGAGCGTTTCCGGCGGCGCCCCGACGTGGACACGGTCGACCCGCAGGTCCGGATCCACCTCCGGATCCACCGGGACGAGTGCACCCTGTCGCTGGACACCTCCGGGGAGAGCCTCAACCGGCGGGGGTACCGGGAGGACCCTTCCTCCGCTTCCCTCCGGGAGACGCTGGCCGCCGGGGTGGTGGCGCTCGCCGGCTGGGACGGGACGAGGCCGCTGGCCGACCCGATGTGCGGAGCGGGGACGATCCTCATCGAGGCGGCGCTTCTGGCCGCAGGTCGGGCCCCGGGGCTGTTGCGATCCTCCTTCGGATTCCAGCGCCTGGCCGGGTTTGACCGGAAGGCATGGGAGAGGATCCTTGCCGAGGCGCGGGAGCGGCCGCACGCGGCTCCCCGCTTCCGGATCGAGGGATCCGACCGTTCCGAAGCGGCGGTTCGCGGCGCAAGGCGGAACGCCCGCCGCGCAGGAGTCGACCGATGGGTCCGGTTCCGCCCCCTCGATCTCCGGGAATTCGCCCCGGAGGGGCCGCCGGGGATCATCCTCTGCAACCCGCCCTACGGGGTCCGGATGGGGAAAGGGACCGAGGAAGAGACCTTCTACAGGGCGATGGGGGAGGCGTTCAAGAAGCGGTGTCGGGGGTGGACGGCGTACGTCCTCTCCGGGAACCCGGAGGCGACCCGGCACATCGGGCTGAAGGCCTCCCGCCGCATCCCGCTCATGAACGGGCCGATCGACTGCCGGCTTCTGAAATACGATCTATACTGAGGTCGAAACGATCCCCTTGCGGAGGCACCCCGGTCCTGGACATCAAGCCGCACCGGCCGGAACGGGACGGGCAGGCCGGCGTTTCCCCCCGCGGTTCTTCCGTTTCAGGCGAGCCGGAGCCGGCCGGCCAGATCGTCGAGGAACTGCCGAGCGACGCGGCCGCTGCGATGTCCGCTTTCCATCGCCCAGCGGAGGGCCTCCTCGTGCAGCCGGTCCCGGTCCACGAGGATGCCGAGTCGCACGGCGAGGTGGTCGATTACGGCGAGATACCTCTCCTGGTCGAAGCGGGGGAATCCCAGCCTCACCCCGAACCGGTCGGCGAGGCCGAGCTTCTCCGACACGGCCTCCTCCGGGTGGATCTCCCCGACGCCCGTGTTGTCGGACATCGGTTCCGGCATCAGGTGCCGGCGGTTGGAGGTGGCATAGATCCGCACGTTGGCCGGCCGTTCTTCGAGGCCGCCGTCCAGAAGCGTCTTCAGGACCCGGTAGTCGTCTTCCCGTTCCCCGAAGGAAAGGTCGTCGCAGAACACGACGAACCGGAACGGGACTTCCCGAAGCAATGCGGCGAGGGCGGGCAGGCTCAGCAGGTCCCAGCGCCGGACTTCCACGAGCCGCAGGCCGGCGGGAGCGAACGGCTTCAGAAGCCCCTTGATGCATGACGACTTTCCGTTTCCCCGTTCCCCCCACAGAAGGACATCATTCGCCGGACCGCCGGCGACGAACTGCGCCGTGTTCCGCACAAGCACTTCCTTGGCGTCGTCGATCCCCACCAGATCCTCGAGGTCCACCAGGTGGGGATGCTCGATCGGCGCGAGCTTGCCCGCAGCTCCGTGCCTCTCCCAGCGGAAAGCCCAGTGCCTTTCGAAAGCGGCCGGAGCGGGGCGAAGGGATGGATCCAGGCCGTCCAGGAGGCGCCCGGCCCGGTCCAGCAGCCCGTCCAGTCTCGTCAACACTTCCGTCCAGCGGCCGTCCTCTTTCATTTCCCCCTCGCGCGACCGGAGGATTCGGGCGCTGCCGGCACCAGCGCCAGGGTGACCATCGCCTTGGCGACCAGCTTCTCGCTCCCGCCGCGCTCCGCGAAGACCTCGGACTCCGCCACGTTCAAGGTTCTCCCCTGCCGGAGGACCGTCGATCGGCACCGGAGCCGCTCTCCCTCGGCGGGGCGGAGGAAGTTGATCTTGAACTCGACGGTCAGGACGAGCTCGCCTTCCGCCGCAAGCGTCACCGCCGCCCCCCCGGCGGTGTGGTCGGCGATCGTCGCCTGCACCCCGGCATGGACATACCCGTCCTGCTGCCGATGCTTCGGAGCGACCGCGAGAGAGGACTCGCACCATCCCGGCCCAAAATCCTCGAGCGTGATCCCCAGGTCTCCGATAAAGGGAGCCCGGTGGAAGATCGTCCGCACCTTCTCCGGAAAATCGGGCGTCCGCGGCTTCACGGAGGGGTCACCGCCCCTGTTTCTGGAGGCCGAACCGGGAAAGCACGGCGTCGAGCCGCTTCCTTCCCGTCGCCGTCTCCTCGAACGGATCCTCCTTGAGCCGATGGGGAAGCGACATGCGGAAGGCGTCGGCCAGGCATTCCTCATCCGGAATCCCGACCCCTTTCAGCGCGGCGAGGGCCTTCGCGCACTTCAGGATGGTGATGTCCCCCCGGTGCCCGGCCACGCCGAGCTCCGCAACCACCTCCACCACCGCCTGCAGGACGTCGTCGGATACCTGGACGGAAGGCAGCATCCGACGGGCCGACAGGAGCCGCTCCCGGAGCGCCCCGTCTTTCTCGCCCCACTCCCGGTCGAATTCGGGCTCCTCCCGCTCGAAGGAGAGCACCCGGTCCACGATCTGCTTCCGAAGAACGACGTCCTTCTCCCCGGAAACCTCCACGCACAGACCGAACCGGTCCAACAGCTGCGGACGAAGCTCCCCCTCCTCCGGGTTCATCGTCCCCACC
>DASUAN010000105.1:0-4761 GCA_035763765.1 Candidatus Deferrimicrobiaceae bacterium | reverse complement strand
CGATTCCGTCACCTATCTTTTTTTCCTGGATACCGACCCTTCGTTCGCCGGAGCCATCCCGGTGCCGGTTCCCGCCCCCGCCGCCCAGACCGCGCTGACGACGAAGACGCAGACACGGTTCGGAATCCTCGCCTTCGGCATCGCGCTGTCGGCCTTCCTCGGACGGCGGAAACGGTTCCGGGGGCTTGCGATTCTCCTGGTCGCCTCCGCAGCGCTTGGGACTTGGGCAGGTCCCGGCTGCGGGGGAGGAGGAGGCGGCTCGACGGCGACCTCCCAAAACGCCATCGTCCACACGGAGTCGGGGCTTACCCCGAACACCACCTATTATTGGAAAGTCGCCGCCGGGGACGGAACGGCATCTTCAGAAAGCGAGACCCGAAGTTTTTCGACGGGGAATCCTTAGACGACGACCGACCCGGCGGCACCCAGCGGTCGGCAGCGACGTCCCCTCAGCCCGTCATCCCCGCCCCGGGGTAGTGCCTCCGGTAAAGCTCCATCGCGTCCTTCACCGCCCCGACCGCCTCCCGGGGGCCGGAGAAATCCTGCACGCTCACTTCCTTGCGCTCCAGCACCTTGTAATCCTGGAAAAACCGCTTCAACTCCTCCAGGCGGTGGGGGGCCCGATCGTGGCTGTGGTTGTAGACCCGGTACTCCGGGTCGTCCAGGTGGACGCAGATGATCTTTTCGTCCTTCTTTCCCTGGTCGAGCATGGTCATCATCCCGATGGGCCGCACGCGGACGATGGAAAGCGGCTGAACGGGCTCCTGCATCAGGACCAGGACGTCCAGGGGATCCTTGTCATCCCCCAGGGTCTGTGGGATGAAGCCGTAGTTCGCCGGGTAGACGACGGAGGAGTAGAGGACCCGGTCCACCCGGACCAGCCCCGTCTCCTTGTCGAGCTCGTACTTGACCTTGCTCCCTTTCGGGATCTCGATGAGCGCCTGGAACTCCTCCGGCGCTCTCCCCCCGATCGGAACATCGTGCCACGGATGCACGGCGCCAACCCCTCCTCTGAAGGAAACGTAAGCCGATTCTACACGGGGAAGGCAGTTGGTGCCCACCCGTTTCTCCTGCGTCCACGCGTACGCTTCGAAAACCTTGGGGGGGACCCGCTCGGGGGGAAAAGGTTCGCCAGCCGGACGGAAAAATACGGATCTGGGGTGGGAGTCCCGCTTGCTCAAGGCGGGAATTTCATTCCGCCGGTTCGCAGTTCGTCTTTTTCTTTCCCTGGCTGCCAGGGAGGATCTGCGCCCTCCGGCAGATCTTCGAGCCGACCTGTTCGCCGGCTCCATGCCCAGATCCGCAATTCCATTATCTCTCCCGGGCCGGGCCACCGCCACCGGAAATCGGAGGAAGGGTGCTGGATGGGACCGCAACGGGTTGGTAGACTGGACCGGTGAGGTTCCCATGGACTTCGGACGCAACGACGTGATCGAAGCCAAGGCGCGGGTCTACCGGATGGCATACGCCACTCCCCTGGTCGAGGAGACCCCCCTGTCCGAGAGGTTCGGGGGCAAAGTCCTCTCCAAGCTCGAGAATCTCCAGTACTCCGGGGCGTTCAAGATCCGCGGAGCGGCGAACAAGGTCCTTTCCCTGGACCGCACCCGGGTCCATGGCGTAATCGCGGCCAGCGCGGGAAACCACGCCCGGGGCGTGGCGCGCGCCGCGAAAGAGGCGGACCTCCCCGCCACCCTCGTGATGCCCTTGTGGGCCCCCGTATCCAAATGGGCCGCGGCGAAGCGCGAAGGCGGCGAACAGGTCCGCATCATCCACCACGGGGAGACCTTCGAAGATGCGTCGAAGCACGCCTTCGACCTTGCTCGAGAATCCGGCCTCGTGGTGGTCCATCCGTTCGACGATCCGCAGGTGATCGCCGGACAGGGGACGCTGGGGCTGGAACTCGTCGAAGAGATCGGCCGGCCCGGAACGGTCTACGTCCCCGTGGGGGGCGGGGGGCTACTGGCCGGAATCGGAGCCGCGGTAAAGGAGATCTACCCGGAAACGGAGCTCGTCGCGGTGCAGGCGCAAGGAGCCTCGTCGCTCCTTCCCTCCCTCAAGGAAGGGCGGCCCGTGGCGTGTCCGGAGGCGCACACGATCGCGGACGGCATCGCGGTGAAATCCTTGAGCGAGAGAACCTTCGAGGCCGCCAAGCACTGGGTCGACGACGTCGTCACCGTGGACGACGAGGAGATCTCCGCGGCGATCCTGTACGCCCTCGAGGAGATGAAGACCACGCTGGAAGGCGCGGGCGCCGCCCCGCTGGCCGCGCTCCTCTACAAGCGCCCGCCGACGAGATTTCCCGCCGTGATGGTGCTCTCGGGAGGAAACATCGACGTCAACTTCCTGTCCCGGATCACCGAGAGGGGACTGTTCCGCTCGGGGCGGCTCATCCGCCTCCGGTTCCTCATCCCGGACCGGCCCGGCTCCCTCGCCACCCTGCTCGCCGCGGTCGCCCGGGAGCGGTCGAACGTGATCAACATCGAGCACGACCGCCTTCCGTCCGACTGTCCCCCGGGATACTCGACCGTCGTCCTCCTCCTCGAGACGCGCGACCGCGCTCACGGGGAGGAGCTCGCCGCCCGGCTGGACGAGCAGGGATTCCGGTCGATCCGCTGACCATGCCTGCCCCCTGCAAAGACATGGCCCCGCGATCGTTCCTCCCCTAGGACCGGACGTCCATGCGCGGACCTACGCACCGCCATCGCCACCCCGTCGCGGATCCCGTCGTGACAACGACCGAAAAAGGCGCCCGCGCCGTCCTGTGGTCGTTCGCCGCCCTCCTCGCGACGGCGATCCTCCAGGCGGTCGTCGTCCTCTTCACGGGAAGCGTCGCCCTCCTGGCGGATACGATCCACAACCTGGGCGACGCCGCCACCGCCATCCCCCTGTGGATCGCCTTCCGTTTCGCCCGCAAAAGGCCGAGCGACCGATTCACCTACGGGTACGGACGCGTCGAGGACCTGGCGGGGGTCGTCGTGGTCGGCGTCATCCTGGCGAGCGCCGTCGCGGCCGGTGCGGAGTCGGTCCGCCGGTTCCTCCATCCCGTCCCGGTCCGGCATCTTTGGGCGGTCGCCGCCGCCTCGGCGGTCGGTTTCCTGGGCAACGAGGCGGTGGCCCGCTACCGGGTGAGGGTGGGGACGGAGATCGGAAGCGCCGCCCTCGTGGCCGACGGGCGGCACGCCCACGCCGACGCGTTGACGAGCCTGTCCGTCCTCCTGGGAGCAGCGGGCGTCCGGCTGGGATACCCCGTCGCGGACCCGGCCGTCGGACTTCTGATCACCGCCGTCATCCTGCGGATCGTGTGGGAGACGGGAAGGGAGGTGTTCCTGCGGCTCCTCGACGGATCCGATCCGGCGTCGGTAGGAGAGATCCGGGAGGCCGCCGCTTCCGTGGAAGGAGTCGTGGACGTGTCGGACGTTCGGGTCCGCTGGGCGGGCCACCGGATGTATGCGGAAGTCAACCTCGCCGTGGAGGGGGACCGTTCCGTGAGCGAGGGTCACGCGATCGCAACGGAGGTCCGCCACCGGCTGCTCCATCGCCTCCGGTACCTGTCGGACGCGACGATCCACGTCGACCCGACGCACGCCTCGGGGGTCGAAAGCCACCGGATGCCGCCGCACGACCACGACGGCCTGCCGGGCCACTCGCACTGACCGATCGAAAGAGAAACCCTCTTCCTACGCGACGTCGAGGACCGTGGCGGGCATCTTCTCCAGGATCGAATGGAGGAGTTCCTTCCTGGTGATGAGGTCCTCCCGCGTCCGGAGGTCCTTCGCCGCGGCGATTTCCATCCGCAGATGCGAGATCTCCGTCTCAAGGGTCTCTTTCAGCGCACGGATCTCCAGGTTGGTCAGCAGCAGCTGCATGGGGCACCTCCTCTTCCCTCGATTCCGTTGACCGCTTCGCGACCCTCGCTGGTGGGAATATCATTATATCATCGGCTCCGAAAAACGGTACGCCCCCCCTTTCTGTAGGAATGTCCCGGACAGGTATGGTAATTTTGGAAAATTATCGAGACGAACCGGGAGAGGCACTCCCATGCGCTGGCGCCGCCCCGACAAGAAGAAATTCCTCGCCTTTCTGGCCGTCCTGGGCCCGGGGATCATTACGGCCTCCGTCGACAACGACGCCGGGGGGATCGCCACCTACTCGATCGCCGGCGCGCATTTCGGCTACGCCCTCCTCTGGACGCTCATCCCGATCACCGCGGCGCTGATCGTCGTCCAGGAGATGGTTGCCCGGATGGGGGTGGTGACGGGGAAGACGCTGGCGGATCTCATCCGGGAGAAGTTCGGGGTCCGGCCGACCTTCTTCCTGCTCATCGCGCTCCTTCTGGCCAATCTCAGCAACACGGTCGCGGAGTTCGCCGGCTGGGCCGCCGCGCTGGAGATCTTCGGGGTCAGCAAGTTCCTCTCCGTCCCTCTCGGCGCTGTGGCGGTATGGTTCCTCGTCGTCAAGGGGACGTACCGGGTCGTGGAGAAGATCTTCCTCATCGCGAGCACCCTGTACTTCACGTACGCCGTGTCCGCCTATTTCGCCCATCCCCAGTGGGGAACGGTGGCGCGCGCGGTCGTGGTTCCCGTCCTGCAGCCGGACAGCGCCTACGTCATCATGCTGATCGGCCTGGTGGGGACGACGATCGCCCCCTGGATGCAGTTCTACCTCCAGTCCGCGGTCGTGGAAAAACGCATCCAGGTGGAGGATTACGCCCTGTGCCGGGCGGACGTCATCATCGGCTGCTTCATCACCGACATCGTGGCG
>DASUAN010000104.1:0-20161 GCA_035763765.1 Candidatus Deferrimicrobiaceae bacterium | reverse complement strand
CGGGACGTGGTCGACCGCGTGCCCAAGCTGGACCACGTCGCCGCCCGCGCCAAGCAAGCCGTGCGCGACAAGCTGGTCGAGCACAAGCAGTACATCGGCAGGTACGGCGAGGACATGCCGGAGATCCGCGACTGGAAGTGGTCTCCCTGACGGCTCCCGGCGGCGCCGCTTCCCTGCCGGGTTGCGTTCCGCGTCAGGCGTCTTCGTGCGGGGAGAAGAGCAGGGAGGCGATTTCGTGGCGCCGGCGCGCGAACCGGCGGTAGAAGGCGCGGGAGAAGATCCTCACGCCGGGAAAACGCAGGAGGCGGGCCAGCCACGCGTACCCGGGCAGCCTCGCGAAGACCTCGGGGGCGATCCGCTCCCCGGCGAGAACCGTCCCGTCCGGGAGGACCAGGTGCGCCGCCTTCCGGCACGCCTCCCGGTCGAGCAGCGGGAAACGCCGTTCCAGTTCGCCGGAGTGAAAGGAGAGGAAGTCGAATCCCCCCGGGGCCGATCGCGCCCGGATCCAGTCCACCGCCTTCCGGCAGACGGAGCACTCCCCGTCGTAGATGAGGACGACCGGACCTTTTTTCATCTCCAGCGGGAGCCGAAGAAATCCTCCCCTTCCCAGAGCAGGCTGTCCACCCGCATCTCCGCCACGATGTCGAACTCCCCGTTGAACTCGAAGGCGACGTAGCACCGGTCTTCCTTGTCGATGAAGCGGATCCAGTAGAGGTCTTCGGCGAGGGTCCCCCCGTCCAGGGTCATGATCTCGGGGACGTCCATCATCCACCGGGCGAGGACCTCCCGGAGGCGGTAGGTCACTCCCCGCACGACGAGCGTCGCCGATCCGGACCCGACCTCGCCGTATTTCGCCTCCATCTCCTCGCGGCTTCGACCATGCGGGTTCATGGGATCATTATAATATCCCCGCCGGGATCCGTCCCCGGCCCTGTCGGAACGGGGATCCGTTTCTTCCGTCTGGCAGGAAGGCGTTCGGTCCGATACGATAGAGTTCTCCGAAAACGGCTGAGGGGTAGGGGAAAAGACCCCCCGAGGAGGGCGGATGGGCCTCGACGCGAACACTCCGGGAACGGGGCTGCCCAGTCTGGACCGGGTCATCGGGAAGGTGATCCCGGGCGACAACATCGTCTGGCAGATCGACCTGATCGGGGACTACGCGGTCCTGGTCGAGTCGTTCTCCGCGAACGCGATCCGAAGCGGCCGAAAGCTCGTCTACTTCCGGTTCGCGCGCCACCCGGCGCTCCTATCCGCGGACAGCGGCGCCGAGATCCACGTCCTTTCCCCCGAGGTCGGCTTCGAGACGTTCACCGCCCAGATCCACAAGGTGATCGGGAGTTCCGGCAGGGGCACGTACTACGTGTTCGACTGTCTTTCCGACCTGGCCGTCGACTGGTACAGCGACCTGATGCTCGGGAATTTTTTCATGGTGACCTGCCCGTACCTCTTCGAGCTGGACACCGTGACGTACTTCGCGCTGTTCCGGGGGTACCACTCCTCCGACGCCGTTTCCGCCATCCGGGAGACGACGCAGCTTCTGCTCGACATCTTCCGCCATGGGGAGAAACTCTACGTGCATCCCCTGAAGGTGGACAAGCGGCACTCCCCCACGATGTACCTCCCCCACGTCTGGGAGAACGACGATTTTCGTCCGCTGGCGGAAAGCTCCGTCCTTTCGGACGTTCTGGACGGGATGACGTCGCTATCCGTCGGCTCCGTATCCCGGACCCTCGACATCTGGGAGCGGAAGTTCCTCCAGGCGAGGGAAGCCCTGGACGACATCCGGAAGGGCGTGATGCGGCCCGAGGAGGCGGACGAACTCTACCGCTGGCTGTTGCGCATGATCGTCACGCGCGACGAGCGGATCATCGCCCTCGCATCGAAATACCTCGATCTCTCCGACGTCCTCGCCATCCGGAAACGGATGATCGGAACGGGACTCATCGGCGGGAAGTCGGTCGGAATGCTCCTGGCGCGCGCCATCCTGTGCCGGACGGACCCGCGTTGGCGGGACCGGCTGGAGAGGCACGACTCCTTCTACATCGGGTCGGATGTCTTTTACACCTTCCTCGTCCGGAACCGGTGCTGGGGGATCCGCCGGAGCCAGCGAAGCCGCGAAACCTTCCTCGAGGGAGCGGAGGAGGTGCAGCAGAAAATTCTCTCGGGGACCTTTCCCCCGTTCCTCCGGGAGCAGTTCGTGGCGATGCTCGAATACTTCGGCCAGTCCCCGATCATCGTCCGTTCGAGCAGCCTTCTCGAGGACGGGTTCGGGAACGCGTTCACGGGAAAGTACGAGAGCGTCTTCTGCCCGAACCAGGGGTCGCCTCAGGAGCGGCTGTCTTCTTTCCTGACGGCCATCCAGACCGTCTACGCGAGCAGCATGGGCAAGGAGGCCCTCCTCTACCGGGCCCATCGAGGATTGCTCGACCGGGACGAACAGATGGCGATCCTGGTGCAGAGGGTGTCCGGCGCCATCCACGGCCACCTGTTCTACCCGCAGATCGCGGGGGTGGGCCTTTCCTACAACCCGTACGCCTGGAGCGAATACATCGAGCCCGAGGCCGGGGTCATCCGGCTGGTCTTCGGGCTGGGGACCCGGGCGGTCAACCGGAGCGACGACGACTACACGCGGGTGATCGCCATGAACGCGCCGCTTCGCCGTCCGGAGGCGAGCATCGACGAGGTGATGGAGTACGCCCAGCGGCGGGTCGACGTCCTGGACCTTGCGGAGAACCGGTTTTCCTCCCTCTATTTCGATCAGGTCCTGAAAACGAGCCCCGCGCTTCCGGTCGAGATGTTCGCTTCCCGGAAAAGCCGATCCTCGGATCGGGGCGGAGCCGGGGGGACGGTGCCTTGGATCCTGACGTTCGACCGGCTCCTCTCGGAGACGACGTTCATAGGGGATATGCGGGAGATGCTCAAGATCCTGCGGGACGCCTACGACTACCCCGTCGACATCGAATTCACCGCGAACTTTCTGTCCGACGGCAGCAACCGGATCAATCTCGTCCAGTGCCGCCCGCTGCAGGTGCGGGAGGGCGGCCGGATCGTCGCCGTTCCCGACCACCTCCCGGCGAGGGACGTGGTGCTCGAGGCCCAGGGAACGATCGTCGGGCAGAGCTCGTTCACCACCGTGGACCGCCTGATCTACGTCGTGCCTTCCGTCTACATGGAGCTGCCGATCACCGACCGCTATTCCGTCGCGCGCATGATCGGGAGGCTGACCCACGTGGAGGAGGACGGAGGGAAGAGAAACACGATCATGCTGCTCGGCCCGGGCCGGTGGGGGACGAGCACCCCTTCCCTTGGGGTTCCCGTCTCCTTCGCGGAGATCAACACCGTGTCCGTCCTGTGCGAGATCGTCGGCATGCACGGGACCGTCGTCCCCGACGTGTCGCTGGGGACCCACTTCTTCAACGATCTGGTCGAGGCGAACATGCTCTACCTCGCCGTCTACCACGGGAAGAAGGGGAATTTCATCAACGAGGAGTTCTTCGAGCGGAAGGAGAACCGTCTGGCGGACCTGCTCCCGGAGGAAGCCGAGTGGGCCGACGTCGTCCGGGTCATCGACATTCCCGAAGCCTCCGGCGGGCGGGCGGTCTACCTGAACGCGAACTCGCCGGGGCAGCGTGCGATCTGCTACCTCGCCGAACTCGGAGAAGGACTCTCAGCCGGGTGAGAGGGGAAGGCGGTCGTACCGCGTGGCCCGCCCCGCCCCCATGCGGCGGACCAGGCCGAGGGCGGAAAGACGGGCGAGGACCTGCTTCGCGGTATCGCGGGGGATGCCGATCTCCCCGCAGACCCGCCGGATGCTCACCTCCGGATGACGATCGAACAGGGAGAGAACGGCCCGCTGGTTGTCCGAAAGGAGGTCTTCCCGGGGACGCGCGTCCAGGATGGCGCGCAGCTCGGCCGCATGCGCCTGCATCGTGTCGAGAAACCCCCGAAGCCACGGCGTGATGTCCGGGCGCGGAAAGTTCCGTTTCGCCTGCCCCCTTCGCAGGGCGAAGGCGTAGTCCATTCCCCGCTTCGTGATGACCTTGTCCAGCGAGAGGTACGGAAGGTATTCGTATCCGGATTGCAGGAGGAGGAGGGTGGCGAGGACCCGGCTCATCCGTCCGTTTCCGTCCGCGAAAGGGCGGATGGCGAGAAACTCGAGGAGGAAGGAGGCGATGACCAGAAGGGGGTGGAAATCCGAGGATCGCAGGCGGGACACCGTCCAGCGCGTCAGGATCTCCATCTCTTTCGGGACGAGGTGCGGCTCCGTCGCCCGGAGCGCCGGGGACTCCAGCCCCCCGTGGCGATAGACCATCGCCTGGTCGGGCAGGCTTTTGTACTGCCCGCGGGGCGTCCGGTCGGCGCCGGAATGTTGGAACAGCCGCCCGTGGAAGCGGAGAAGGAGGTCCTCCCCGAACTCCAGGTCCCGGTAGCCTTCGAACACGGACCGAAGCAGGTCCCCGTATCCAGCCCTGCGGGAAGGACCTCCTTCGCCCGTCGCGGGCCGCCGGCGTCCCCAGGAAAGGTCCTGCGGCAACGGAAAGGAGGGCCGGGCGGAGAAACGGACCGTCACGCTCTCCGAGAACCCGATCGTCTCTTTCCGCAATCGGTCGAGGACCGACGGGGATCCGGCGGCACGGCCCCGCCACCACCCCTTGAACTCGTCGACCGCGGAAATCCTTCCGACCAGCTCGTGGAACGCCGCGGACGGCAATTCCTTTAGCCTGGCGTCGAACTTTCCTTCCATCGGGTCGCTTTCCATCGGATGAGAAAACTATATCCGATTACACCCGATTTGTCCATCGATGCTTGACTGGCGCAGGGAAGGAAGTAAAGTCGATGAGGCGGGCGGCCGGGAGGGCTGCTCGTACCCATCATGAGGAGGCATGGCATGGCACTGACGCAGAGGCTGGAGGGGATCTACCAGGATGTGATCAAGCGGAACCCCGGCGAAGCGGAGTTCCACCAGGCGGTGCGGGAAGTGCTCGAGTCGCTCGGCCCGGTTCTCGTCAAGTACCCGGAGTTCGCCGAGGCGAAGATCATCGAGCGGATCTGCGAACCGGAACGTCAGCTCATCTTCCGGGTGCCCTGGCAGGACGACCGGGGCGAGGTCCAGATCAACCGGGGGTTCCGCGTGCAGTTCAACAGCGCGCTGGGACCCTACAAGGGGGGGTTGCGGTTCCACCCCTCGGTCTACCTGGGGATCATCAAGTTCCTCGGGTTCGAGCAGATCTTCAAGAACTCCCTCACGGGGGTTCCGATCGGCGGGGCGAAGGGAGGGTCCGACTTCGACCCGAAGGGGAAGTCCGACAGCGAGGTGATGCGGTTCTGCCAGAGCTTCATGATCGAGCTGTGGCGGATCATCGGGGAGCACACCGACGTCCCCGCCGGGGACATCGGCGTCGGGGGCCGCGAGATCGGCTACATGTTCGGGCAGTACAAGCGGCTCACGAACAAGTTCGAGGCGGGCGTCATCACCGGGAAGGGACTGGTCTACGGAGGAAGCCAGGTGCGCACGGAAGCCACCGGCTACGGCTGCACCTACTTCGTCGAGGAGATGCTCCGGCACCGGAAGAACGGACTGAAGGGGAAGAAGGTGGTCGTCTCCGGCTCCGGGAACGTCGCGATCTATACCCTCCAGAAGGTGAACCAGCTCGGCGGGAAGGTCATCGCGATGAGCGACTCGAACGGGGTGATCGTCGACGAGAAAGGGATCAACTTCGAGACGATCAAGATGCTCAAGGAGATCGAGCGACGGCGGATCAAGGACTATTGCGATTACCACAAGGGCGCGAAGTACGTCGCCAACGGGAACATCTGGGACGTCCCGTGCGAAGTGGCGTTTCCCTCGGCGACCGAGAACGAGGTCACGGGCAGGGACGCCAAGAAGCTGGTGAAAAACGGATGCATCGCCATCGGCGAGGGGGCGAACATGCCCACGACCCCCGAAGGGGGGAAGGTCTTCATCGACGCGGGAATCGCCTACGGCCCCGGCAAGGCGGCCAATGCCGGCGGCGTCGCGACCTCCGGGCTCGAAATGCAGCAGAACGCCAGCCGCGAGGCGTGGGGCTTCTCCGAGACCGACGCCAAGCTTCATCAGATCATGAAGAACGTGCACCAGCTCTGCTCGGAGGCCGCCGAGGAGTTCGGGTCTCCCGGCAACCTGGTCAACGGCGCGAACATCGCCGGCTTCATCAAGGTCGCCCGGGCCATGACCCTCCAGGGGCTCGTCTAGCGACCGATTGCGGGATCCGGGGGCGGCCGGTTCGAGGCCGCCCCCGTTTTTGTTTTCGTCCTCCTCGGGCCTACCGGCAATGCATGTGCGGAGGCCCCGGCCTCCCGTGGTGGCCGGCTCCCATCATCTCTTCCATGTGGTTCAGGTGCGATTCCTGGATTCCGTCGAGGATCTTCAGGTGCTCGAGGACGGCTGCGCGGAACGCCTCGGGTTCTTTCATCGCCTCCATCTTCTTTTCGCTTTCCCGGAGGTCCGAAACCGCTTGTTTCATCTCCTCCAGGTGTCCCTTCATCTTTTCCATCATCGGGGGCATTCCGTGCTTTCCGTGCCAGTGAGGGCAATCTTTCGGGCACTCCACTCCGCAGTGAGGGCAGCCGCACGGGCAGGGGGTTGCGGGAGCCTCGGCGGTCGCGGCGGGGGCGGAGGCGGGTGCTTCGGAAGGAGCGGCCGGGACCGGAGCGGGTTCCGCAGCGGCCTTCGCCGGCGCCTTCGGGGCCTTGGCCGCTTCCCCGAATCCCGCGAGGGTGTGATGCTTGCCGTAATACGTCCCGGCCTCCGTGAAGACCTTGTCGCCCGTCTTCCCGACGTGGCAGAAGCTGCACGATTTATTTTCCGCCTTTGCATAGGCGGGCTTCGCGTCCGCCGGTCCCGCGGCACCGAAAAGCAAACCGAGCACGGCGACCGCCACGAGCGTCCATCTCTCATAATTCCTCATCGTTTTCCCTCCTGTTCCGAAGATTCCATGCGCATCGATCCCGGGGGGGGGAGCGGCGGCCCAGACCCCCGGACCAGTGTATCCCGAAATCCCGCGGGGAAGGGGGGCCTTTCCGGGAGTGCAACGGAGCGGACAGGGATTATAATGGGGGCGATGCGCGTCGCTCGATCGGGCGGCAGCCGGCGAACCTCTCAAGATCAGGGGGTGCCCATGCTGGTAGGCAGGCGAATGACGAAGAACCCGAAGACGGTCGGTCCCGACGAACCGTTGTCCAGCGCTGCGGACCTCATGCGCCGGTTCGGGATCAATCACCTGCCGGTCGTCGAGGAGGGGAACCGGCTCGTCGGCATCCTGTCGGACACCGACATCCGGAACATCTCCATCACGGAGGAGAATTCCGCCGCCGCCGGAGGGGTTCCTCCCCGGGAGAGGAAGGTGCGCGAGGTGATGGTCGAGGAGGTGTGGTCGTTGACCCCCGAGGATTCCGTGGAGGACGCCCTCCTCATCATCCAGCGGAAGCGGTTCGGCGCCCTGCCCGTCCTCTCCGGCGACCGGCTGGTGGGGATCATCACCAAGATCGACCTGATCAACGCCTTCATCGACGTCCTGGACATCGACGACGTCGGTTTGCGGATCGAAGTGGTGCTCCCGAGGTCCCTCGAGCGGTTCGAGGAATTGTCCCGCGCCGTCCGGGAGCTCGGGGTTACGCTTCGGAGCTGTCTCATCGCTCCGGTGACGAAGGGATCCGACCGGATGGTAGTGCTTTTCCGCCTCGATACGCTGAACGGCCCGATGGTGAGGGGCGCGCTGCGGGCGAAGAAGTTCGAAGTCCTGGACCCCGGCACCGAATCCCTGTAACGGGTTACTTGGTCTTCCTTCCCACGAGACGCCGAAGGACGTACGGGAGGATCCCCCCGTTGTTGTAGTACCGGACCTCCTCCGGGGTGTCGATCCGGGCGACCACCGCGAAGGTTTTCTCCGCCCCGTCCAGGGCGGCGTGCACGGAAAGGCGCTTCCCCGGGGTGACCCCGCCGGAGATCCCTTCGATCGCGAACGTCTCCTTTCCCGTCAGCCCGAGGGATTCCCGGGTTTCCCCGGCTTCGAACTGGAGCGGGAGGACCCCCATGCCGATCAGGTTGCTCCGGTGGATCCGCTCGAAGCTCTCGGCCAGCACCGCCTGGACGCCCAGGAGCTTCGGTCCCTTGGCCGCCCAGTCGCGCGAGGAGCCGGAGCCGTACTCCTTCCCCGCCAGGACGAGAAGCGGCACCCCCTCGGAGGCGTACTTCATCGCCGCGTCGTAGATCGTCATTTTCTCCCCGCCCGGAAGATGGGCCGTAACCCCCCCCTCGGTCCCGGGGACGAGCAGGTTGCGCAGGCGGATATTGGCGAACGTCCCGCGCATCATCACCTCATGGTTCCCCCGCCGGCTTCCGAAGGAGTTGAAGTCCTCCTTCCGGATCCCGTGCCCGAGCAGGTACTTGCCCGCGGGGCCCTCTTCCGGGATGTCCCCCGCCGGGGAGATGTGGTCGGTGGTCACCGAATCCCCCAGCACGGCCAGGACGCGCATCCCCCGAAGATCCTTCGGGGACGCCGGCTTGCTGGAGAGGTCCTCGAAGAAGGGGGGGGGCTTGACGTACGTGGAACCGGGCTCCCATGCGAAGCACTCCTCCTTCGAAACCGGAAGGGCCTTCCAATCGTCGTCTCCCTCGAACACCGCCGCGTACTCCTGGCGGAACATCTCCGCACCGACGGAGGCGCGGACCGCCTCCGTGATCTCCTCCGGCGCCGGCCAGATCTCCCGGAGCATGACGAGCTGTCCGTTCGGGTCGATCCCGACCGGCTCCCGGTACAGGTCGATGTCCATGGTGCCTGCGAGGGCGTAGGCGACGACGAGCGGCGGGGAAGCAAGGTAGTTCGCCCGGCACATCGGGTGGATCCGTCCCTCGAAGTTCCGGTTTCCCGAGAGGACGGAAGCCGCGACCAGGTTCCCCCGGCGGATCCCGTCGGCGATCGGTTCCGGGAGAGGACCCGAGTTTCCGATGCAGGTGGTGCAGCCGTACCCGACCAGGTGGAACCCCAGAGCATCGAGGTAGGGGGTAAGCCCCGCCTTGTCGAGGTAGCGGGTGACGACCTTCGACCCCGGGGCAAGGCTCGTCTTCACCCACGGCTTCCGTTGGAGCCCCCGCTCCACCGCCTTCTTGGCGAGGAGCCCTGCGCCGAGCATCACGGCCGGGTTGGAAGTGTTCGTGCAGGAGGTGATCGCCGCGATCACCACCGACCCGTCGTGAAGCCGGAAGGAGGTGTTCCCGAAAGTCACCGGGATCCCCCCCTCCTCCCCGATCTTCTCGGGCGGCAGCGCCGGGCTCTCGGTCGGGGCCCCCCCCTCGCCGCACCACCGGCTTTGCTCGCGGGCAAGCACCGGTTTCGGCTCCCTTCCCCACGAAGCAAGGGCTTTCCGAAAGGCACCCTTCGCTTCGGAGAGCGGCACGCGGTCCTGCGGGCGCTTCGGTCCCGCGAGGCTGGGAGCCACGTCGGCCAGGTCGAGGGAGAGGGTGTCCGAGAATTCCGGATCGACGGAGTCGTCGGTGCGGAACAACCCCTGGATCTTGCAATATTCCTCGACGAGCCGCACCTGCTCCCGGTCCCGGCCGGTGAACAGGAGATAGGAAAGCGTTTCCTGATCGACGGGGAAGAATCCGATGGTGGCGCCGTACTCCGGCGACATGTTGGAGATCGTCGCCCGGTCGGGGAGCGAGAGGGAGGTAAGCCCCGAGCCGTAGAACTCGACGAACTTGCCGACGACCCCCTTGGCTCTCAGCATCTGGGTGACGGTCAGGACGAGGTCGGTCGCCGTGGCCCCCTCGGGGAGCCGACCGGAGAGCCGGAATCCCACCACCTCGGGCACGAGCATGGAAACGGGCTGCCCGAGAAGGGCGGCCTCCGCCTCGATCCCCCCGACGCCCCACCCCACGACTCCGAGCCCGTTGATCATCGGGGTGTGGGAGTCGGTCCCCACGAGCGTGTCGGGGTAGGCCTGCGTCGCACGCCCGGTCTTCCTGCGGAAGACGACGGGAGCGAGGTACTCGAGGTTCACCTGGTGGCAGATCCCTGTGCCCGGGGGAACCACCCGCAGGTTCCGGAACGCCTCCTGCCCCCACCGCAGGAAAGCGTACCGCTCGCCGTTCCGCTCCATCTCGCGCGTCACGTTCGCGCCGAAGGAGCCTGCGGATCCGAACCGGTCCACCTGGACGGAGTGGTCGATCACCAGGTCCGCCGGCATCAGCGGGTTGATCTTCTTCGGGTCTCCCCCCATCCGCCGAGCGGCGTCCCGCATGGCGGCCAGATCGACCAGCGCAGGAACGCCCGTGAAGTCCTGGAGCAGCACCCGGGCGGGGCGGAAGGCGATCTCCCTCTCCGCAGGCGCGCCCGGCTTCCAGCGGGCGAGCGCCTCGATGTCCTCGGAACGCACGGACGTTCCGTCCTCGTGCCGCAGGAGGTTCTCCAGGAGCACCTTGAGGGACAAGGGAAGCCGGGAAACCGCACCCACCCCCCGTTTCTCGAGCGTGTCCAGGCGGAAGATCTCGTAGGTCCGTTTCCCCACGGTCTCCCGTCTTTTTGCGCCGAAGCTGTCGGCCGCCTTCTTTCTCATGGCCTCCTCCCCCGGGGAGTGATAGAAAAATGGTACCACGGGGTTCGGTTCCCGACCCCCTGGGTATGGGACGCTTGCGGACGGGTCCGCGTTTCTCCGAGGGGACGCGCCGAATCGCCCGCGAACAACGGAGGGCACCATGAAGCTCAGCGAGCAGATCGCGCGGTTCAAGGCGGAGAGGAAACCCCCATCCCCGGAGGTCGCCGAGAAGATGAGGCGGGGCAGGGAGCACATCGCAACTTCGGGGGCGACGGGCCTTTCGATCGGGGAGCGGGCGCCCGATTTTACCCTTCCGAACCAGGTGGGGAAAACCGTGCGCCTCGCCGACCGCCTGGCGGCGGGGCCGGTCGTCCTCTCCTTCTACCGCGGGGAGTGGTGACCGTACTGCAACCTGGAGCTGGGAGCTCTGGCCAAGGCATTGCCGCAGATTCGGGCCCTCGGGGCGGACCTGATCGCCGTCAGCCCCGAACTTCCCGACCACACCCTGACGATGGCGGAAAAGCACGACATCCCGATCGACGTGTTGAGCGACGCGACAAGCGAGGTGCTGAAGCGATACCGCCTCTGGTTCGCCGTCCCGCAGGAGATCAAGGAGCTCTACCGTGACCAGTTCGGAATCAACCTCGAGAAATACAACGGGGAGGGGAGGTGGGAGCTTCCCGTCCCCGCCACCTACGTCCTCGACGGGCAGGGGGTGGTCCGCGCGGGAGTGGCGGACCCCGACCACACCGTGCGGATGGAGATCGAGGAGATCCTTCGGGCGCTTGCCGAAATCCGCGGCGGAACGCCGCGGTAGGAAGGGAAGCCGCCGATCGACCCCCTGACCCTGACCGGCATCGCGCTGGGGCTGGCGATGGACGCCTTCGCGGTGGCCATCGCCACGGGGATTGTTCTCGGGAAGGTCTCCGGGCGGCAGACCTTCCGCCTGGCGTGGCACTTCGGCCTGTTCCAGTTCCTCATGCCCGTCGTCGGGTGGATGGCGGGACTTTCCGTCGAGCGGTTCCTCTCCGGGTACGACCACTGGATCGCCTTCGCCCTGCTCGCAGGCCTCGGCGGGAAGATGATCTACGAGTCGTTTCGGGGGGAGAAGCGGGAAAACGCCGGCCGCGATCCGACGCGAGGCGTCTCGCTGGTCGTCCTCTCGGTGGCCACGAGCGTGGACGCCCTGGCGGTGGGATTGAGCCTGGGCGTGCTCCGCATCGGGATCTGGTATCCCGCCGCGGTGATCGGCCTCGTCGCCGGCGCCCTCACCACGGCGGGGCTGCATGTGGGACCCCGGATCGGGAAGGCGTTCGGCAGCCGGATGGAGATCGTCGGCGGGACGATCCTGATCGTCATCGGCTTCAGGATCCTTTGCGGTCACCTTTGGGGGTGGTAAGCCGCCGGGGATCCTCCATGAGCGTGAGCTCCCATTCGTCCGTTCCTCGGTCGTACCGGAGGATGTACCGGTTTCCGTCCGAGGCGGAAAGCTTCATGTACTCGTGGCTCTCCCCCCGCCACCGGTCGAGAACGGACGTGACCTCGAGTCGGCGTTCTCCCAAGAGGAAAGCACGCGGGGTCTCCTCCGCGCGGGACCCCTCGTAGAAGATGACCCGGACCTTCATCCCTCGCTCCCCGTCCGACCGAACCTTCGCTTCCGGTATTTTCGCATGGAAGGGCGGATCCTGTCGTCCCGCGCCTTCGTTAAGGAAAGGCCGGTCGTCCCTTCGTCCTTTCCGAAACGGCCGGCGGGGGGTATCATCGTACCCGTTCCGGTTCCGGATCCGGCGCCGGGGCGACCGTCCGGGAGGAGAACGTTGCTGGAGACGATAGGGACCCCGGTCCTGTGGGTGGGATTCAATGTTGGCGTCATCGCGCTGCTCGCGCTCGACCTCCTCGTCTTCCACCGGCGGGCTCACGAAGTCGGCTCCCGGGAGGCGCTCGCCTGGAGCATCGGATGGGTTGCGCTGGCCCTTCTGTTCAATCTCTGGATCTACCTCGCCTTCGGCTCGCGGCACGGCCTGGAGTTCTTCACGGGATATCTGATCGAGCTCGCCCTCTCGGTCGACAACCTCTTCGTCTTCATCCTCATCTTCTCCACCTTCCGCGTCCCCCCCGCCTACCAGCACCGGGTCCTCTTCTGGGGGATCCTCGGGGCGCAGATCATGCGGGCGGTCTTCATTCTCCTGGGCGCCGCCATCCTGCAGGCGTTCCACTGGGTCATCTTCGTGTTCGGGGGGTTTCTGGTGTACACGGGCGGGAAGATCCTTCTCTCGAGGGGGACCGAAGTCCACCCGGAGCGGAACCCCGTGCTGAAACTCTTCGGGAAGTTCATTCCGACCCTCCCGGACTTCCACGGACCCCGCTTCACGGTGAAGCTCGACGGGCGGCGTTACGCGACGGCGCTCCTCCCCGTCCTGCTGGTGGTCGAGGCGACCGACGTGGTCTTCGCCGTGGACTCGATTCCCGCGATCTTCGCGGTGACGAAAGACCCGTTCATCGTCTATACCTCGAATATCTTCGCGATCCTGGGCCTGCGGTCGTTCTACTTCCTTCTCGCCTCCGCGATGGGAAGGTTCCGTTACCTCAAGGTCGGCCTGGGGATCGTCCTCGTGTTCGTCGGCGTGAAGATGGTGATCGCGGATTGGATCAAAATACCGATCGAGATCTCCCTCCTGGTCGTCGTTCTCCTGCTCGGTGGATCCGTCCTCGCCTCCTTGATCCGGCCCCGTCTTCCGGAGGGTCCGAAGCGGTGAGGGGCTTCGCCCGGGGCGCAGCGGGGCGGGGTCCCCGGCGGGGGTGCTCAAGGATCGACAGGGGGGTGGAAATCCCCGGGAGGGTCGGTGGTAAGATGGAGAAACGACGGGGGACGTGTGCGATCGATGGGAACGCATCGGATCTTCCGTGCCCCGGGAAGGGAGCGAAGCGATGAAGAAAAGCACGCGAAACAGGATCCTTGGTGCCTCCCTGGCCGTTCTGCTCGTCCTGCCGGCCGGGTGCGCCACCAACCCTGACGGAACGACGGAGTACAAGAGGACCGCGATCGGGGCGCTGGCGGGCGGTGCGGTCGGTGCGGGTGCCGGCGCGCTCATCGGGGGGAAGAAACGGGCCGGTCGCGGTGCGCTGATCGGGGGCGTGACCGGGGCGGTCGTCGGCGGCGCGATCGGCAATTATCTCGACCGGCAGGCGGCGGAACTGAAGCGGCGCCTCCCGGAGGCGGCAGTCGAGCGGCAGGGGGACAAGCTGTACGTCGCCCTCCCCTCGGGGATTCTTTTCGACGTGGACAAGGACCAGGTCCGGCCCGAGGCCAACCAGTCCCTGGCGACGGCTGCGGACGTGCTGGTCAAGTACCCGGATACCTACGTGACGGTGGAGGGGCACACCGACTCCACCGGCTCCCACGAATACAACCAGTCCCTTTCCGAGCGCCGCGCGATGCGGGTGCGGGACGCTCTCGTGGGATACGGCGTTCCCACGGCGAGGTTGAGCGTCCGGGGATACGGGGAGACCGACCCGATCGCGGACAATGCCACCGCGGAAGGAAAACAACTGAACCGGCGCGTCCAGCTGGAGATCCGGCCGAACGAGAAGTTGCAGGCGCAGCAGGGGCAGGGGGGGTAGCCCTCTCCCCTGCTCCCGTTTCACCACCGAAGGGGGTTCCTGGGGGGAGCCCCGCACTCCGATCCGAAAACCAGTCAGGGGGGCGACCTTCGTGAATCGCGATTCCCTCGCCGTTCGTTCGATCAACGCCATCCGCTTTCTCTCCACCGACGCAGTCCAGAAGGCAAAGTCCGGCCATCCCGGAACGCCCATGGCGCTTGCCCCGCTGTCGTACCTTCTCTGGACGAAACACCTCCGGTACAACCCGAGGAACCCGGAATGGCCCGGCAGGGACCGGTTCATCCTCTCCTGCGGGCATGCGTCGATGCTCCTGTATTCCCTGCTGTACCTCACCGGGTTCGACCTTTCCTTGGACGAGATCAAGGCGTTCCGGCAGTGGGGAAGCAAGACCCCGGGACACCCCGAGGCCGGCCACACCCCCGGGGTGGAGGTGACCACCGGCCCGCTGGGGCAGGGGATCTCGAACGCCGTGGGGATGGCGATGGCTTCGCGGCTGCTGGCGCACCGGTTCAACCGGCCGGGTCACGAGATCGTGGCCCACCGAATCGTGGCGCTCTGTTCCGACGGGGATCTCATGGAGGGGGTCGCTTCCGAGGCCGTGTCCCTGGCCGGCCTGCATCAACTGGGCAACCTCGTGGCCGTCTACGACGACAACCGGATCACGATCGAGGGGTCGACCGAACTGTCCTTTCGCGAGGATGTCGGCGGGCGGTTCCGGGCCTGCGGGTGGAACGTCCTCTCCGTCTCGGATGGGAACACCGACCTCGACGGCATGAGCCGGGCGATCGAGGCGGCCTTTTCGGAGGAGAAGAGACCGACGCTCCTGATCGTCCGAACGAGCATCGCCTACGGCAGCCCGAACAAGCAGGACACCGCAGAGGCCCACGGCTCCCCCCTCGGGGAGAAGGAGGTGGCGCTCACGAAGGAGGCGCTCGGCTGGCCGAAGGAGCCGGACTTTTTCGTGCCCGAAGACGTCCTCGAGCACTTCCGGGAGGCGGTTTCCCGCGGGGAGGCGATGGAACGGGAGTGGCGTCTGAAGATGGCGGCCTACCTGAGCGCTTACCCGGAGCTGGCCATGGAATGGGAGAGGGTGATGTGGGGCGATCTCCCCGAAGGGTGGGAGCAGGATTTGCCCTCCTTTCCCGCGCAGACCGCCCCGATGGCGACGAGGAAGGCATCGGGGAAGGTGATCAACGCGATTGCGAAGCGGGTCCCCGAGCTGGCGGGCGGATCGGCCGACCTGGCCCCTTCCACGGAAACCCGGATCGAGGGAGGCGGGGAGTTTCTTCCGGACGCCCCGCCGGGGGGGAGGAACTTCCACTTCGGTGTTCGCGAGCACGCGATGGGGGCGATCCTCACCGGGATGGCGCGCCACGGCGGGGTGATCCCGTACGGCGCGACGTTCCTGGTCTTCTCCGACTACATGCGGGCCTCCATCCGGCTGGCGGCGCTCACGGGGGTCCGGGTGATCTACGTGTTCACCCACGATTCCGTCGGGCTCGGCGAGGACGGGCCGACCCACCAGCCGGTCGAGCACCTGCCGTCGCTTCGGGCGATTCCGAACCTTTACGTCATCCGGCCCGCCGACGCCAACGAGACGGCGGCGGCGTGGAAGATGGCGATGGAGCGGACCGCGGGTCCCACGGCGATCGCGCTCACCCGGCAGAACGTCCCGGTTCTTCCCCCGGAGGATGTCTCCCGGGAAGGAAATGTTTTCCGGGGCGCGTACATCCTAAAGGAAGGAGGAAACGGGCATCCTGCGGTGATCCTTCTTGCTTCCGGCTCGGAGGTGCACGTCGCCCTCGAGGCCGCGAAACTCCTCGAGGCGGAAGGGGTATCGTCGCGGGTCGTCAGTTTCCCCTGCTGGGAACGGTTCGAAGAGCAGCCGGAGGCGTACCGCCGCTTGGTCCTTCCGCCGTCCGTGCGCGCAAGGGTTTCGGTGGAGGCGGCGGCGACGTTCGGATGGGAGCGATACGTGGGGGACGGCGGGGCCTGCGTGGGGATCAACCGCTTCGGCGTCTCTGCCCCGAACGCACGCATTTTCCGGGAGCTGGGCATCTCTCCCGAGAACGTTGCCGCCCGCGCGAAGGATCTGCTCGCGAAACGGTAGAAGGGGTGGGGTCCGGGATCGATTTTTTCTGGGAAAGGAGATGGCATGGGGACGAATCCTCTCTTGGAACTGGGAAAACTCGGCCAGAGCCCGTGGCTGGACTTCATCGAGCGGGGGCTGATCTTGTCCGGGGAGTTGTTGCGCATGGTCTCCGAGGAAGGGATCACGGGGGTCACCTCCAACCCGACGATTTTCGAGAAGGCGATTTCGGGGGGGAAGGAGTACGACAAGCAGGTCCGGGCCCTGGCGGAACGGGAGGCCGGCGTGATGGAGGCGTACAAGGAGATCGTGACGGAGGATATCCGGAATGCCGCCGACGTGCTGCGGCCCGTCTACGACGCCACGTCCGGCACGGACGGCTTCGTCTCCCTCGAGGTCGACCCGGACCTGGCGTACGACACGGAGCGGACGGTCGCAAGAGCGGAGGAGCTGTTCCGTGCCGTCTCCCGGCGAAACGTTCTCATCAAGATCCCCGGAACCCGGGAAGGCTTGCCTGCGATCGAGGAAACGGTTGCGCGGGGGATCCCCGTGAACGTGACGCTCATCTTTTCCGTGAGGCGCTACGAGGAGGTGGCGGAGGCGTACCTCCGCGGGTTGGAGCGGATCGCCGACCAGGGGAAAAACCCGGGGCGGGTCGCTTCGGTGGCCTCCTTCTTCGTCTCGCGGGTGGACACGGCGGTGGACCGGATGCTCGATGAGGTGATCTTGCGGTGGCCGGGATCGCCCAAGGCCGAAACGGCGATCTCCCTGAAAGGGCGGGTGGCGGTCGCCAACGCGCGCCTGGCGTACGCGAGGTTCGGGGAGATCTTCTCCACCCCGCGATGGAAAGCGCTGGTGGAGAAGGGGGCGAAGGTGCAGCGACCGCTGTGGGCGAGCACGGGAACGAAGAACCCGAAGTACTCGGACGTGCTCTACGTCGAGGAGCTGATCGGCCCGCATACGGTCAACACGATGCCCCTCGCGACGATCGACGCGTTCCGCGATCACGGGAAGGTCGCCGACACCCTGACGGGGAGGGGAAACGAGGCGAAGGAGGTTCTGGACGATCTCGGTCTTCTGGACATCGGGATCGAAGAGGTGTGCGAGACCCTGGTCCGGGACGGCGTGCAGAGCTTCACGGATTCCTACCAGAAGCTGCTGGAGGCGATCGAGCGGAAGCTGTCCGAGGAGAGGGTGACCTGAGTGCGGCGTTCTGCGGGCACCTGGCACCGGGAGGCACGACGCCTATCCCTGGGAAGGTGAGGAGGAGACATGCGGATCGCGATGGTGGGGCTGGGAAAGATGGGGCTGAACATGACCCGCCGTCTGCTCCGGGGCGGACACGAGGTCGTTGCCGCCGACCGCTCGCCGGATGCGGTATCGCAGGCCGGCCGCGAGGGGGCTTTCCCCGCCGCGTCGGTGTCCGATGCGGTCGCGAAGCTTGCCCCTCCGAAAGTGGTCTGGCTCATGGTCCCGGCCGGTCCCCCGGTGGACGAGAACATCGAAATCCTCGCCGGGGAGCTTGCGGCCGGGGACATCGTGATCGACGGAGGCAACTCCCTCTACCGGGAGGCTCCCCGCCGCGCCTCGCTTCTCGCGGAAAGGGGCATCCGGTTCCTCGACGCCGGGACGAGCGGGGGAATCTGGGGGCTTGCCGAAGGGTACTGCCTCATGGTCGGGGGGGACGAGGAAGCTTTCCGCGTCGTGACCCCGGTTCTCGCCACGCTCGCTCCGCCCGGAGGGTACGCCTACCTGGGGCCCCACGGCGCCGGCCATTTCGTGAAAATGGTCCACAACGGCATCGAATACGGGATGATGCAGTCGTATGCCGAGGGGTTCGACCTGCTGTCGGCCGCTCCCTTCCCGCTGGACCTGAAAGCGATCGCCTCTTTGTGGAACCAGGGAAGCGTCGTGCGGTCGTGGCTTCTGGAACTGGCGGAACGGGCCCTGGAAAAAGACCGAGACCTCTCCGGGGTCTCCCCCTACGTGGAAGATTCGGGGGAGGGGCGTTGGACGGTCGAACAGTCGATCGAGGCGGGAATCCCCCTTCCCGCCATCGCCCTTTCGCTCTACATGCGGTTCTTCTCCCGGCAGGACAATTCCTTCGCGATGCGGATGCTGGCCGCGCTGCGCAACGAGTTCGGGGGGCACGCGGTGAAGCCGGCCTCCCCTCCGGGGAAAAAGGGCGAGCGGGATGGCTGAGGACGCGAAAAGCCCGCTTACGACCCCGATCCCGAAGGAGGCGCGTGCCTCCTTGGTCCCTCCCCCGTGCCTCCTGGTCATCTTCGGGGCGTCGGGAGACCTGACGAAGCGGAAGCTCGTCCCGGCCCTGTACGGGCTCTTCCGGGAGAACCTTCTTCCCGAAGCGTTCTCGGTCCTCGGGGTGTCGCGCACGGCGTACTCGGACGACGCGTTCCGCGATCACCTGCGGGAGGGGATCCGGGAGCACGATCCGGGGAACTTCGACCCGGCCTCCTGGGAGGCGTTCGCGAAGAGACTTTTTTACCAGCCCGGAGACATCGGCGACCCGGAGAGCACGACCGCCCTCGGCGCGCGGATCCGCGACGTGGCGACCGGGCGAGGAATGCCGGGGAACCTCATCTTCTACGCCTCCGTCGCGCCGAAATTCTACGCATCCGTGATCCGCCGGATCGGGGAGGCGGGACTTTCCGCCCCCTCGGAGGATCTGCCCGGCTATCGCCGCGTCGTGATCGAGAAGCCGTTCGGCCACGACCTGGCGAGCGCCCGGGAGCTGGCGAAGGTGGTTTCCGGCGTCTTCCGGGAGGATCAGATCTACCGGATCGACCACTACCTCGGGAAGGAGACGGTCCAGAACATCCTCGTCTTCCGGTTCGGAAACGAGATCTTCGAGCCGATCTGGAACCGGAACTATATCGATCACGTTCAGATCACCGTGGCCGAGACGATCGGCGTGGAAGGAAGGGGAGACTACTACGAAGCGGCCGGGGCGGTGCGCGACATGATCCAAAACCACCTCCTGCAGCTTCTCACGCTCGTGGCGATGGAGCCTCCGATCTCGCTTTCCGCCGATGATGTGCGGGACGAGAAGATGAAGCTCCTCCGGTCGATCGATCCGATTCCCGACGAGATCGCCGGGGACGTGTGCGTACGGGGCCAGTATGCCGCCGGGGAGGTCGGAGGGAACCGGGTCCCGGCCTATCGCCAGGAGAAGGACGTCTCCCCGGGTTCCCTTACCGAGACGTACGCCGCTCTCCGGCTTTCCATCGACAACTGGCGGTGGGGAGGGGTCCCGTTCTACCTTCGCACGGGAAAGCGGCTCGGCCGGGCGGTCTCCGAGATCGCGATCCGGTTCCGGCAGGTCCCCTTCCTCCTCTTCGGGGACACGGCGTGCAGCCAGCTGGAGTCGAACCTCCTCGTTCTCAACATCCAGCCCGAGGAGGGGATCTTCCTCAAGGTGGGGGCGAAATCCCCCGGTCCCTCGATCTGTGTCCAGCCGGTGGAGTTCCAGTTCACCTACGAGCGCGCCTTCGGGACCAAGAGCCCGCCCGCCTACGGGAGGCTCCTCCTCGACGCCATGCTCGGCGACGCGACCCTCTTCCCGCGGGATGATACGGTGTGCATCTCCTGGGTGCTTCTTGCGCCGCTTCTGGCTCGGTGGGAAGAGAATCCCGGCCGCGACCTGTTCTTCTATCCCGCGGGGAGCTGGGGCCCCAGGGAAGCCGACCGGATCCTGGCCCGGGAGGGGCGGCAGTGGCGGGTGCCGTGACGAAGCCACGGCCCGAGGTTCCCGGGAGGCTCTTCGTGCTTTCCTCCCCCGAGGAGCTGGCGAGGGCGGCGGCCGGCCGGCTCTGGGGGATCGCCCGGCAGCGGGCAAACGTCCTGAAACGGGCGGGG
>DASUAN010000103.1:0-3629 GCA_035763765.1 Candidatus Deferrimicrobiaceae bacterium | reverse complement strand
AGCGCGGTTCCTTTTCGGGCGGGACGAACCGCTCCCCGACCTCGATCTCTACCTGCGGAAGACCGCCCGGGGACCCGTCAACGCGCCGGCCAGGCAGATCTTCCTGATCGTCATGGAAAGCTACGACGCCTGGCCCCTGTTGGAGAAGTACCGGTCCCTGAAGCTCTCGGAGGGCCTCGCCGACCTGGCTGCGAGGGGACTGTCCGTCACGAGTTTCCTTTCCGCATCCTCGGGGACGATGACGTCCCTGTCGCCGATCGTCACCGGTCTTGCCGACGCGGGCCTGCACACGAACTTCCAAAAGAGCGCAAGGAAGCCGTATCGCTCCTCGGTTCCCGAAACGTTCCACCGGCTCGGGTACCGGACCCGGTTCTTCTACGGGGGAAAGATCAAGTGGCAACGGATCGACGAGTTCATGAAAGCCCAGGGATTCCGGGAGATCTACGGGGCCTCCCACATGGGCGAAGGGCTTTCCGGAAACGAGTGGGGAGTAGACGACGAGTACCTGTTCGACTTCGTGGCGAAGACGGGGACGGACGAAGAGAAGAGCTTCAACCTCATCCTGACCACGAGCTACCATCCGCCGTACGACATCGACGTCTTTTCCCGGGGATATCCCGTACGAGGCGTTCCCGACGACCTGAAGGACCGGTTCGATCCCGGCGTCATCGACCTGAAAACCCTCGGGCACCTCTGGTATGCGGACAAGGCGCTGGCCGATTTCGTCCGGACCGTCGAAGGGAAACTGACGGCTCCCCTGTTCGCCGTGACCGGCGACCACTACAGCCGGAAATTCATCAACGCGAAGCCGGATTTCTTCGAGCATTCGGCCGTGCCGTTCGTCCTGTACGGAACGAAGGTCCTTGCGGGGGTCCCGCTCCTCAAAGGAACGGCCGGCTCCCACATCGACATCGGGCCCACGCTGATCGAGCTCGCCGCGCCCAAGGGGTTCGAGTACTACTCCCTGGGGCACGATCTCCTCGCACGGCGGAACCCGTCCCTGGGGGTCGGGAAGGGGAAGGTCGTCGGGCCCGGCTTCATCGCCGACGTCGCCAAGAGCCGCACGGTGTACCCCGCGCCGGGGGGCGGGAACGACGTCGTTCCTCACCCGATCGGGGAACTGGCGAAACGTCACGACGCGGTCCACGGCGTGTCGTGGTGGATCATCCGGAACGGAACGGCATTGCCCGCCGGGCAGAGAATTCCCGGCGGCGATTTCCACGGACAGGGAGGGAAACCATGAGCACGGTGATCGTCGAGCAGCAGGGGGGCGTGGCCACGATCCGGATGAACCGGCCCGACCGGATGAACGTGTACGATTTCGAGATGGGGAAGGAACTGCTCGACGCCGTTTCGTCCCTTTGCACCGACCCGGGCGTCCGCTGCGTCGTGCTGACCGGGACGGGAAAGGCCTTCTCGGCGGGCGGCGACGTCGCCTTGATGGGATCCTTCCGGGCGGAGGCCGTCGGGAGCTTCCTGGATCTCACGGTCCGGCTGCACGCGTTCATCGCCTCCCTCAGGCGCTGTCCCAAGCCCGTCCTTGCCGCGGTCAACGGCGTCGCCGCGGGGGCGGGGATCTCCCTGGCGCTGGCGGGCGACCTCGTGGTGGCCGCGGCGTCGGCCCGCTTCACCCTGGCGTACCAGAACATCGGGCTCTCCCCGGACGGCGGGTCGACCTTCTTCCTCGCCCGGGCCGTCGGGACCCACCGGGCGATGGAGCTCACCCTGACCGGGAGGACGCTCGCCGCGGACGAGGCGGCCGCGTGGGGACTCGTCCAGCGGGTCTTCCCCGACGACGCGTTCGAGGCCGGGACGGCGGAACTGGCGGCGCGCATCGCCTCCGGCCCCACCCTCGCCTACGCGAAGGCGAAGGAGCTGTACAACCGGGCGCTGTGCCAGCCGCTGGAGACGCAGCTCGAGGACGAGCGCCAGCGCATCGCCGCGTCCGCCCGGACCGCCGATTTCCGGGAAGGGATCCGGGCCTTTCTCGAGAAGCGGCCCCCCGCCTTCCGGGGGGAGTAGCGAAAGCGTCCCCCGGACGCCCCTTCCGTCAACCCCCTTGACCGGCCCGTATAGGTATGTCAGCATACCCATATGGGCAAGCCGTTGACCGACAGGCAGCGCCGGGTTCTTACCTTCCTGCGGGAGTTCGTCCTCTCCCGCTCCTTCGCCCCCACCGCGAGGGAGGTCGCGGACCGCTTCGGGATCGCCGAAAAAAACGCTTTCTACTACATGGAGTTGCTGGAGCGCAAGGGGTACCTCCGGCGCCATCGGAAATCCCCCCGCCGGATCGAGTTCCTCGGGGAGGCGGCGCTTCCCGCCCCCCTGCGCGTGCCGGTGCTGGGACGGGTGCCCGCCGGCAGCCCCCGCGAGGCGATCGAACTCGCCGAGGAGGAGCTCCTCCTGGACCCGTCGCTGGCCGGCGAAGGGGAGATCTTCTTCCTTCGCGTGAAGGGGGACAGCATGGAGGATGCCCACATCTGCGAGGGAGATTACGTCCTCGTCCGGGCGCAGGAGACGGCCGGAGAGGGGGAAATCGTGGTCGCCGTCGTCGACGGGGAGGCCACGGTCAAGCGGATCCGTCGGCGGAACGGAGGAATCCGCCTCGAGCCCGCCAACCCCGCCTACCCGCCCGTCGAGGTCCCGGAAGGCGCCCTGTCCTTCCGGATCGCGGGGAAGGTCGTCGGCGTCTTCCGGAAACTGTAGGGACCGGGGGAGGCCGTCTTGAGCGATCGCGTACGCCATGCGGCATCCGTCTCTTCCCTCGCCGCGGACCTCGAGCGCGCCTCCGCCCTCTGCCTGCGCCCCGCCCCGGGGAAGCTCGCCGGCTTCTTCGGGACGGGCGCCCACCGGCTGGCGCTGCGCGCGCTGGCCCGCCCCCTCCTGGCGGGGGAGGCCGTGGTGGCGGTGGACGGCGGGAACCGGTTCGATCCGTACGAGATCGGCAGGGCGGAGAGGGCGCTGGGAGGGAGCGGCAGGGTCGCGCTCTCCCGCATCCTCGTCTCCCGCGCCTTCACGTGCCACCAGATGGAGGCGCTCCTGTCGCGGCGGCTCGGCCCCGCACTCGACCGCGCGGGGGGAAGGATCGCGGTCGTCTTCGGCCTGCCGGAGACGTTCACCGACGCCGACGTCCCCTTCGCGGAGGCGTGCCGGGTCTTCCGGAACTGCCTCTCGTCCCTGCGCCGGCTCGCCGCGGGCGGCGCGCGGGTGGTGCTGGTCGGTGAAGGCGGCGCCGGGGAAACCCTCCCCGGACTCCCCCACGGCCTTGCCGCCCCACCCTTCGCGGCGGTCCCGGCGGACGGCGGGCGGTCCGGATTCTTCCGGCACCTCGTTCGGACCGCCGACCCGTGCCTTCTCCTGCGCCGGGAAGGCGACGGATGGAAGGCGACGCTTCGGGCGAAAGGAGGGGCGTGAATGGGCCGCACGGTTCTCCCCTTCACTCAGGAGCTGTACCGCGAGGAGGAGGCGTGGAAGGCGTTCCGGCGCGCGCTGCGCAGGGAGGACCGGGGGCTGTTCGACGAGCTGTTCGCCGCGGCGCGGTACCACACCGCCGCGTGCGCCTTCTCGGGGCGCGCCGTCCCGTTCGAGGCGATCCTGATGAGCATCCTCCTCGAGGAGCGCCGGGCGGT
>DASUAN010000102.1:0-2227 GCA_035763765.1 Candidatus Deferrimicrobiaceae bacterium | reverse complement strand
GCGATCCGTCTGCTCCACAAGGACGGGATCCGGATCGTGATGCTCACGGGCGACAACCGCACGACGGCCCAGGCCGTCGCCGGCAAGCTCGGCCTCGATGACGTGATCGCCGAAGTCCTCCCGGACCAGAAGGCCGACGCGGTCAAGCGTCTCCAGGCCGTAGGCCGGATCGTGGCCATGGCGGGCGACGGGATCAACGACGCGCCGGCGCTTGCGCAGGCCCAGGTGGGGATCGCCATGGGGACGGGAACGGATGTCGCCATGGAGAGCGCGGGCGTCACACTGATCAAAGGGGATCTTCGCGGCATCGTCCGCGCCAGGCTTTTGAGTCGCGCGACGATGCGGAACATCAAGCAGAATCTTTTCTTTGCCTTCGTCTACAATGCGCTTGGCGTTCCCGTGGCCGCGGGGGTCCTCTACCCGTTCTTCGGAATCCTTCTGAGCCCCATGATCGCCGCCGCGGCGATGAGCGCAAGCTCCGTGTCCGTCATCGCGAACGCGTTGAGGCTCCGGCGCGAAAACCTTTAGGGACTGTTCCTGCGACGAGTGAAACCGAGGAGGCGGGTCGGTACTCCTATAGGAAATCGGCGGCAAATACAGAGGACGGTCCCGGCACCGGCGAAGGGAAGCGGGATCTCCCGGCCTTCTGACCGTGGGAGGAGACAACCGATGAAGCGACTGATCGTTGCATGCGTAGTTGTAGTGATCCTCGGATTCGCCACCGGGGCGCTTGGGAACGGTGGCAAGAAACACGGCAAGCATGAAGTTGCTCCCGCCGCCGGGCACGCAGCGCATTTCGGGACCCCCGGCGATCCCGGCAACGTCACCCGAACCATCGATGTGGAGATGAACGACGAAATGCGCTTCCGGCCCGACAGGATCAGCGTGAAACGCGGAGAGACGATCCGGTTCATCGTCCGAAACACCGGGAACCTGAAGCACGAAATGGTACTCGGCACGATCGATGAACTGATGGAACATGCCGAGCGGATGAGGAAATTCCCGAAGATGGAACACGCCGATCCCAACCAGGTCAGCGTAGAGCCCGGAGAGACCGGCGAACTGGTCTGGGAATTCACCAGGAGCGGGAATTTCGATTTTGCATGCCTTGAACCCGGCCATTTCGAAGCGGGCATGGTCGGCAAGATCCTCGTCGGCCGCGAAGGCGAATAAAGGCTACTCCGGCTTCGCAGGTTACGCCTTCCCTGGCGGTTCCGCAGAATAGTCTGCAACGTCTTGCAGGATAGTCCTCGGTTTGTCCCGGGGGACTCGCCACCTTCATTCCAACCTATTGAGACAACGGGAAAATTCGAACCGCCCCCTTTGGCATGGCCTGTGCTGTTTCCTCCTTGTGAGAACGCGAAGTCGAGTGCGGGAAAGGAGGAAGGAGCATGGGGCTGTGGATGCTTGTCTGGGTCCTCTTAATCATTGTGGCGTCCGCGGTCGCCTGGTTCCTCCTTTCCGAAGAGCGGAGGAAACGGCGATGAAGAATGCATGGATCGCTTTAGTCGGATTCCTGGTGGCTGCGTCAATATTTCTTTGGAAGGAACACCAGGCCCACATCTTGGACATCCTCCCGTGGGCGATCCTCCTATTGTGCCCGATCCTTCACCTCTTCATGCACCGGGGCCGCCACGGAGGTCACGGACGCCATGGAGGCGGCGGAGGGACCTGAATCAGCCATGACATCGAGACGGGAGAGGGGGGAGGGAAATGAGCCACCAATTCGCCCTCACGATCTACCTCCTGTCGGGGTGGCTTGCGAGCCGGTTCCCCGGCCTCGACCTCCTGTCCCACGACGCGGGACATCTCTGGTACACCGTTCTCGGCTTCGAGGGGGATGCGGTGCGCCGATCGTTCAGTCCGGGGAAAGGGGGAGTCCCATGACGAAACTTGTGGGGGAGAAGGTGAGGATGCGGATCTGGATCGGCGAGGGGGACAGATACGGCGGCGAACTTCTGTACGAGGCTCTCATCAGGCTGTTCCGCCAGGAGGGGTTCGCCGGGGCCACGGTCATCCGGGGAATCGCGGGGTACGGAGCGCGCAGCCTCCGCCGGACCGGCAAATCGCTCGAAATGTCCCGCGATCTTCCGATCATCGTCATTGCCGTGGATACCCGGGAAAAGATCGACCGGATCATGCCCCGGATCGACGAGATGATGAGCGGCGGGATGATCACAATCGAAACAACCACCGTATTGCGCTATGCCCACAAGGATCGCGGTGC
>DASUAN010000101.1:0-3874 GCA_035763765.1 Candidatus Deferrimicrobiaceae bacterium | reverse complement strand
TATGGAGCGGGTTCTTGATCTCATGGGCGATCCCTGCCGTCAGCTCCCCGAGCGCCCCGAGCCTACCTGCCCGGATGAGCTGCGATTCGATCCGCCGCTGTTCGTCGAGCGCCTCGGAGAGCTTCCGCGCGAGCCGCTCCTGCTTCTCCCGCTCCCTCCGCTCCCGGTCGACGAGCCTTCCGGCGACCACCGCCACGAGGTTGTAGAGCAGGATCTCCAGGCCCTTCTCCAGGGCGTGCCCCGGGTCGCGGGCCACGAGACTCAAGAAAGCGTGGGGGAAATAGATGAGGGAGGCGAACACGGAGACCGAGATCGCGACGCGCACCCCCTCGGAGAAGGCGGCGAACAGGATCGGGAGGTAGTACAGGCGCCGGAGGACGTCGTGGGCCCACACGAATTCCGCCTCCGTCCGGTAGTGCAGGACCGTGATGAAAAGGCAGGGGATCCACGCGACGAGCACCATCCTCGTCGAGAAGACGGGCCGCAGGTCGTCGACCACCCCCTGGATCAGGCGTTTCTCAGACATCGCGCCGGATGCCGTGCTTCTCGATGCGGTAGACAAGGATGTGCCGGGGAACGTTGAGGTAGGCGGCGGCCTGGGTGATGTTGCCCCCTTTCAGGCGCAGGGCCCGCTCGATCACCTTCTTCTCGAGGTCCACGAGGGAGAGTCCTCCGGGGGGAAGGGGAGGCCAGTCCTCCGGGAACACCTCCCCCGCCGGCTCTCCCGGCCGGGACGCAGGGGAGACCGGGGGAAGATCCTCCAAGGAAACCTCCTCCCCCCGGCACAGGATCACCATCCGTTCGCAGGCGTTCTTCAACTCCCGGACGTTTCCCGGCCACGGACGCCTCGCAAGCTCCTCCACCACCCGCGGCGGCACGGAAATCCCCCGGTCCGGGCTGATCTCCCTCATGAAGTGCTCCACGAGGGGGGGATATCCTCCGGCCTCTCCCTCAAGGGGGGCACGCGGATCTCGACGACGTTCAGCCGGTAATACAGATCCTCCCGGAACGTCCCCTCCCGGATTCGTTCCAGGAGGTCCCGGTTGGTCGCCACCAGGATGCGCACGTCGACGGGGATCGGCCGGTCCCCCCCCACCTCATCCACCACCTTCTCCTGAAGAACCCGGAGAAGCTTCGCCTGGAGGGGCAGGGACAACTCGCCGATCTCGTCGAGAAAAAGGGTGCCGCCGTCCGCCTGGCGGAAGCGGCCGAGCCGGTCCCGCACGGCGCCGGTAAACGCCCCGCGCGCGTGGCCGAAAAGCTCCGACTCCAGCAGCTCCGAGGGGATCGCCGCGCAGTTGACCGCGACGAAGGACTTTTCCGCCCGGATCGACCGGACGTGGATGCGCCGGGCGACCGCCTCCTTCCCGGTTCCGCTCTCCCCCGTGATCAGGACGGTGGCGTCGGTCCTGGCCACCCGGTCGGCCATCTCCAGAACCCGCGTCATGACGGAGGAGACGCTTACGATCTCCCGCTCCACCCCGCTCGCGCGGATCCTCAGATCCCGGACCTCGGTGGCGAGGCGCTGCCGCTCGAGGGCCTTCTCGACGGCCAGGAGCAGCTGGTCCCGGTGGAAGGGTTTCCCGATGAAGTCGTCCGCCCCCTCCTTCATCGCCTCCACCGCGGTCTCCACGTTCCCGAAGGCGGTGATGACCAGCACGGGGATGGTAGGCGACGCCTTCCGGACCCGGCGCAGCACCTCGATCCCCGAGATCCCGGGCATCTTGACGTCGGTGATCACGAGGTCGAACTTCTCCGGCGAGAAAACGGATAGTCCCTCGGTCCCGTCGGAGGCGGTCTCCACCCGGTACCCCGCCTTCCGCAGGTTGAAGAGGGCCACCTCCCTTCCCGCCCGGTCGTCGTCGATGAACAGGATCCGCCCGGTCACTTTTTTCCTCCGGATCCGCGTTGCTCCCCCGATGGTATCACACTATAACCCGCTGGATTGCCTGGCGAAAACCTATCGCCGGGGGAAAAGATCGGGCTGGGTCACCCCGGGGTGCGCAGATTCCTCCTCAGCACGCGGCTCAGGAACAATCTCGTGCGCTCCGCCTTCGGGTCCCGGAAGATCTCTTCCGGGGTGCCGGTTTCCACGATCTCCCCGTGATCGAAGACCACGATCCGGTCGGCCACCTCCCGGGCGAAATCCATCTCGTGGGTGGCGATCAGCGTGGTCATCCCCTCCTCGACCAGGCCCCGGATGACGGCCAGGACCTCCCCGACCATTTCGGGGTCGAGCGAGGAGGTCGGCTCGTCGAACAGCATGGCCTCCGGTTTCATGGCCAGGGAACGGGCGATGGCCACCCTCTGCTGCTCCCCCCCCGACAGCTCGGAGGGATGGCTGCGGACCTTTTTCTCGAGGTTGACCCGGCGCAGGAGGGCGACTGCCCTCTCCGTCGCGGCGTCCCTCGCGAGCCCCAGCACGCGGGTGGGCGCCTCGATGATGTTCTCCAGCACGGTCATGTGGGGGAACAGGTTGAACTGCTGGAACACCATCCCCACCTTCCGGCGCACTCTCCGGATCGTTTCCCGGTCTTCCTTGCCGGGCCGGCTTTGGTCAAGGGAGTGGAGCGCGATCCCGGCCACGACGATCTCCCCTTCGTGGAAGGACTCCAGCCCGTTGATGCAGCGCAGGAAGGTGCTCTTTCCGCTTCCCGACGGGCCGATGCAGGCCACGACCTCCCCCCGTTTCACCTCCAGATCGATGCCCCGGAAGAGGGGGGTTTCCCCGAAGCTTTTGTGGAGGCCCCTTACCGTGATCATCCTCTCCGCCCCTTCAGTCTCTCTTCGAGTCTTCTCGCCAGGAGGGACAGCGGGTAGCTCATGGCGAAATAGAGGAAGGCGGCGACGAGCCCCAGTTCGAGGAACCGCAGGGTGGTCGCGGCGAGGATGTTGTACGTCTTCGTCAGTTCCACCATGGCGATGATGGAGACCAGCGAGGAATCCTTGAACAGCGCGATGAAGTCGTTCGTGACCCCCGGCACGGCGACCCGCAGCGCCTGGGGGAGGACGATCCTCCGGAGCGCGAGGGTCCTGCCCATCCCGAGGGAGAGGGCCGCCTCCATCTGCCCCTTCGGTATGGCCTCGATCCCCGCTCGGTACAGTTCCGCCTCGTAGGCCGCGTAGTTCATGCCGAGCCCGAGGAACGCGGCGAGGAAGGGGCCGAGGGTGATTCCCACGTTCGGCAGGCCGTAGTACAGGAGATAGAGCTGGATGAGGAGGGGCGTCCCCCGGAAGAACTCGATGTAGGAGACGGCCGCGATGCGGAGGGGACCCCCTGCGTAATACCGCATGAGACAGAGAGCCAGTCCGAGCGTGACGGCCAGGCCCATCGACACCACGGAGATCACGATGGTGATTCCGGCCCCTTTGAGAAGGGCGGGGAAAAAGCGATGGAGGGGCGCGTCCTGTGCCGCTCCCGGAACCGATTCGGATTCGCGAAATCCCCCCTCGGCGAAAAGCTTTTCCTGGGCTTCGTTCCAAAGCCCCCATCGCTCGTAGATGCGCCGCAACTCGCCCGACGAAAGGAGGTTGCCGATGGCGCGGTCGACGGCCTCCTTGAGGGATTCGTCCCCCCTCCGGACGGCGACCCCGTAGTACCCTTCCCCGACAGGAGGCCCCGCGTATCTCAGCCTGGGGTCCGGACGGGCGTAGTAGGCGGCGATGGGGAGATCGAGAAAGACGGCGTCCAGCCTTCCCAGGGCGAGATCCTCGTACGGTTCGACGACGCCGGCGTAGATCCGGACGTCCACGCCCTCCACCTGCTGGAGCATCGCCTGGGAGACGGCGCCCATCAGCGTCCCGACCCGTTTTCCCTTCAGGTCGGCCAGCCCCCGGATCCCCTCCTCTTCCCTCCGGACGACGAGCTGCTCGG
>DASUAN010000100.1:0-3002 GCA_035763765.1 Candidatus Deferrimicrobiaceae bacterium | reverse complement strand
GGGATTCTGGGCGAACTTCCTCTTCGCCGTGGGGATTCTCGTCGCCAACGTCCCGGAAGGCCTCCTTCCCACGGTCACGCTCGCGCTCGCCATGGGCAGCCAGCGGATGGCGGGCCGCAAGGCCCTGGTCAAGAGTCTCATGGCGGTGGAGACCCTCGGGTCGGTGACCGTCATCTGCACGGACAAGACGGGGACGCTCACCCAGAACGCGATGGCGCTCGAAAAGATCTGGCTGGCGCAGGGAGGAATCCGGGCCGTCTCCGAAGCTGCCGCGAAGCCGGAAAGCTCTGCCGAGGCGCCGGCGGAAAGCATGCTTCTTACGATCGCGTCCCTGTGCACGAACGCGACGTTCGACGGGGTGGCCTACCGGGGCGACCCCACCGAAGCGGCGCTCTTGCGTGCGGCGCGCGAGCGGATCGGCGCGATTGCCGCGGAAAAACACACCGAGTTCCCCTTCGACGCGGACCGGAAACGGATGAGCACGGTGCACCGGATCGGGAACGAACTCCTCGTTCTCACCAAGGGGGCGCCCGAGACGGTCCTTCCCCTGTGCTCCGCCGTGCTCGCAGGGGAGCGGCCAAAGCCCTTGGACCGCGAGGCGCGGGAGGCCGTCGGGGCGGCCTACGACGCGATGGCCGACGATGGGCTTCGCGTCCTGGCGTTCGCCTTCCGCCGGATCGACGCCCGGTCCGGGGCGGATCAGATTGACGCCCCAGGCGTGGTCGAACGGGAGCTGATCCTCGCCGGCCTGGCCGGGCTGGCGGACCCGCCGCGTCCGGAGGTCCCCTCGGCGATCGCGAAGTGCCGGTCGGCGGGCATCCGGATCTTCATGATCACGGGGGATGCGGCGCACACGGCCGCCGCCATCGCCCGTCAGACGGGCCTTGCCTCCGCGGAGGCGAAGGCGGTGGAGGGTCGGGAGGTCGACGCGATGTCCGATGCCGACCTCCAGGCGCTCTTGAAGTCCCGGGAGGTCGTCTTCGCGCGGATGACCCCCGGCCACAAGCTGCGCATCGTGTCGGTCCTCAAGGAGGCGGGGGAGCGGGTGGCCGTGACCGGGGACGGAGTGAACGACGCGCCTTCGCTCCGGAAAGCCGACGTCGGCGTCGCCATGGGCTTGTCGGGGACCGACGTCGCCCGGGAAGCCGCCGACATCGTGCTCATGGACGACAACTTCGCCACGATCGTGAACGCGGTGGAAGAAGGGCGCGCGGTTTTCGAAAACATCCGGAAGTTCGTCGGCTACATCTTCGCCTCGAACGTTCCCGAGATCGTCCCGTACCTCGCGTACGTCCTATTTCGGATCCCCCTGCCCCTCACCATCCTCCAGATCCTCGCCATCGATCTGGGAACGGACATGCTGCCGGCTCTGGCGCTTGGGGCGGAGAAACCGTCCCCGGACGTCATGGTGCGCCCCCCCCGGGACCCCGCGGAGCGGCTCCTGAGCCGGGGGGTGCTTGCCCGCTCCTACCTGTTCCTCGGACCGATCGAGGCGTTCGCCGGGATGTACGCCTTTTTCCACGTTCTCGCGGGTGGGGGCTGGCACTGGGGTGCGACGCTTCCTCCGGGCAGTCTCCTTGCCAGGGAGGCAACCACGGCCTGTTTCGCGGCGATCGTCGTCACGCAGATCGGAAACGTCTTCGCGTGCCGGTCGTTCCGGGAGTCGGTCTTTTCGGTCGGGCTTTTGTCGAACCGGCTGGTCCTGGTCGGCGTGGCCACGGAAATCGCGCTGGCCCTGTTCCTGGTCTACCACCCGTGGGGAAACCGGATCTTGGGGACGGCGCCGCTTTCCCCCGGAACCTGGCTTCTGCTGCTTCCCTTCGGGCTCCTGCTGCTGGGGGCGGAGGAGGCCCGCAAGGCTTTCGTCCGACGGCTCGAGGGGTCCGATGCCGCGGCTACGGCTCGATGAGCATTCCTTCGGCGATCGCGAGACATTCCACCGCGCTGCCCGCCTGGCGGATTCGTTCCCGGCAGCGTTCCGACTGCCGGTCGAGATCCTCGTCGGCGCGGTCCGGGTCGTGATGGATGAGGCCGAGACGCTTGACCTCCGCTTCGATGGCCAGGTCCGTGGCATCGGCGTAGGTGGAGTGACCCCAGCCGCGGGTGAGCGTGTATTCCTCTTCCGTGTACTGGGCATCGTGAAGCAGCAGGTCCGCGCCCCGGCAGAAATCGACGTATTGCTCCCGGTTCAACCCCCCCTCGTGCCGGAACCGGAGCTCGTTGTCGGTCAGAAAGACGAAGGTTTTGCCCTGCTCGATGAATTTGTAGCCGTATCCGCCATTGGGGTGATTGAGGAAGATCGGACAAACCTCCAGTCCGTCCAGGCGGCAATGGCCGGGTTCCCTGTGCGGACGTCCGCAGTGGAATACGAAGTTGGCCTTCAGCAAGGCAAAGTCTACGGGGAAGTAGGGCGCTTCCATCTGATGGGTGAGACATCTTCTTATGAAATCCTGAGCGTGGGGACCGCTGCAGAAAGCGATGGAAAACCGAGCGGAATAGGCCGGCTGAAAAAAGGGAAAGCCGGCCAGGTGGTCCCAGTGGGAATGCGTGAAGAAAAAACGGATCGGAGCCGGATCCTTTTCCCGGGAAAGGAACCGGCCGAGATTGCGCACCCCCGAGCCGGCGTCCAGGACGACGATCGGTCCATCGCCGGTCCTGATCTCGACGCACGTGGTGTTTCCGCCGTAGCGTAGGGTGTCGGATCCCGGCGACGGGATGGATCCGCGGCAGCCCCAGATCCTGATTTGCATCCCTAGGTTCTCCTTGTTTTCCACCTATACCACAAACGCCGATTCCGGTCGTCCTGTTCCGACGGAGAAGGCTGAAATCGCGTGGGAAAATGGCTCCAAATAAGTTTTGCGCTTTTGTCGATCGTGGATTACATTGATCTGAGAAAGGTGGGCCGTCCAATTCCCCGGAGGTCGCCAAAGATATGAAAAAAATAGTTTTCTGCGCCGGGATCATCGTGTTCGTCGTCGTTGTCGTCGTCAACCAGCCGGAGG
>DASUAN010000099.1:0-4288 GCA_035763765.1 Candidatus Deferrimicrobiaceae bacterium | reverse complement strand
CCGTCAGGCGGTGATACCCCAGGGGAAGCCCCCCGGGGAGATTCACCGTTTTCACAACGTACCGTTCCCCATCGACCGCGGCCGCCTGCCCGGAAGGAAGGAGCGACAGGTCGCAGGGGAGGTTCAGGACGCCCCCGTCCTCGAAACGCAGATGAAGCCCTGCCCGTCCTTCCGAGTGCGCGGCCGGCAGGCGAAGCGCAAGATCCGGGGATTCGCCGTCCCACGCGACCACGACCGGCTCGCATGGGACGCGCCACCGGGCCTGCTCGTGCTCCCGCAGCGCGTCCCGGGCGTCTGCCATTCTCTCGAGGGGCGCCCCGAGCGCCCGGAGGACCGCCAGGAGGGTCTCCGGGGAGATCGGCACCCTCTTGTGGGCGATGTCGTAGTAGGAGGTCTGGACGCCGTACGCCCGAGCCAGGCGCCCGAGGGTGCGCACCTCCGGGGTCGATGCCGGGCTCACTCGGGCGTCTCCAGCAGCGCAAGGATTCCCCGCAGGGGGAGCTTCACCCAGTCGGGGCGGTTGTTCAGCTCGTAGCCCAGCTCGTAGATCGACTTCTCGAGAAGGTAGCCGGAAAGCAGCGAGGAGAGCTCCTCCCGGGACCGGGGGAGGAAGGAGGCCTGGGCCGCGCTCCCGAGGTACGCCTTGAGGAACGCGGCGGACACCCAGAGGTGCCAGCAGCGCGCCCACGGCTCGAGCCGCAGGACATCTTCCGGGCGGAACACGCTCCCTCCCGTCTTCCCGATGAGCGGCGCGTTGGCCGCGTAGTGGAAGGACCGCAGCATCCCCGCGACGTCCCGCAACGGAGACCGCTTGATCCTCCGTGCGCTCAAGGTGTGGGCCGGCTCGCCCTCGAAGTCGATGATCACGAAGTCCTTCCCCGTGAAGAGAACCTGCCCGAGGTGATAATCCCCGTGGACGCGGATCCGCATGGCCGTGATCTTCCGGTCGAGGATCGACCGGAAGCGCTTCAGGATCTTCTCCTGGTGGTCGAGAACCTGCCTGGCCTCCTCCCGCACCGTCTCCGGGAGGATCCGGAGCCGCTTCTGGAGAAGGGGAAGCGTCTGCCCGGTGAGATTCCGCATCGACTGGAAGAGAGAGCGCTGGTAGTGCGCGGAAAACGGCTCGGGGGCGAAGGCTTCGTCCTCGACGTTCGACGCCAGCGCGACGTGCATCCCGGCGGTGCGTTCTCCCAGCTGCCGGGCCGACAGCAGATACGTTCCGATCATCTCCCCCCCCGGGTCCGGAACCTCCTCGTCGACCAGGGAAAGCGGCGTCTTGTTCGGGCAGGCCGCCACTTTCGCATCGGGCGGCCTGGAGATCACCCTCTCGAAGAACCGTCCCAGTTCGTCCAGCGTGTACTTCCAGGCGTCCCCCTGGTTCGGCACGAACCCATGGAGGATCCCCATCGTGATCGGATCCTCGCGGTTCCTCCGGTACTCGATCGCCCCCGCCACGGGGGGGATGTGGGGAAAGCTTGTCTTCTCCGTGAGGAAGGCCCCGATCTCGAGGTCGGGGTTCTTCCCCTCGTCGAGCTTCCGAAAGAGCTTCAGGATCAGCCGGTCGCCGTAGATGACGGAGGTGTTGCTCTGTTCCGCCTTGATCAGGGAGGACGACAGGTGCTCCGTCTCCGGACCCCGGAGGCGGTGGAAGATCCGCATTCGGGACGTCACGATTTCGCCATGGGTCCCTTTGAACCTGCGCCGGTGTCCGATCGCCTGGAGAAGGCACTCGCAGACGTCCTTCTCCAGGAAGGCATCGTAGACGACCCCGTCCTGGTCCCCGTTTCCGCGCTTGACCGTCAGGCGCGCCACGACGGCATGGGCGGACTCCTTCTGCACCGCCGCCGATTGTTCCCCGAAAGCAAAGGCAAGGGGGACGCAGTAGACCTCGGGATCCCCCTCGGAATAGTCGACATGGACCAGGAGGAAGGCGGAGGGTGGGGACGTTCCGGGAAGCGGGACCACCTCCCGGATGGTCGCGGACTTGATCCTCCGGGCCTTGCCCCCGAACCAGCGGCGGGTCCGCAGATAGTCGGGCAGGATCCGCTCGAGCCCTCCCTTCCCCTCCTTCCGGAAGAGGCCCTCCCAGCTTCCCGTCGCCTGGAGGACCGGGATCCTCCTTTCCTCGTGACCGGGCTCGGACTCGCCCTCCGCGACCCGCTGGCGTTCGAGGACGAACCAGTAGAACGCGTGGGGCCCCAGCGTGAGGAAGTACGGCTGGTCCTTGATGACGGGGAATTCCGTCTGCCCGAAGAGCTCGACGGGCACCCTCCCCTGGAAGGCGGAGAGGTCGATTTCCACGAACTGGGAGAACCGGGAGAGGTTCGCCACGACGAGGATCGTCTCCTCCTCGTGGCTGCGGACGAACGCAAGAACCCGGGCATTTTCGGGGTAGAGGAGCTCGATCGCTCCGCGCCCGAACGCCTTGAACCGCTTCCTAAGCACGAGGAGCCGCTTCATGTACCACAGGGGGGAGCTCAGGTTGTTCTGCCGCGCCTCGACGTTGACCGATTCGTAGTGGTAGGCGGGGTCCATGTTGACGGGAAGGAAGAGCTTCTGGGACAAGGCCCGGGAGAATCCGGCGTTCCGGTCCGCGCTCCACTGCATCGGGGTGCGGACCCCGTTGCGGTCTCCGACGTAGATGTTGTCCCCCATTCCGATCTCGTCCCCGTAGTAGATGACCGGGGTTCCCGGCAGGGAGAAGAGGAGCGCGTTCATCAGCTCGAACTTCCGCCGGTCCTTCTCCAGGAGGGGGACGAGCCTTCTGCGGATCCCGAGGTTGATCCGCGCCTGGGGATCATGGGCGTAGACCCGGTACATGTAGTCCCGCTCCTCGTCTGTTACCATCTCGAGCGTCAGCTCGTCGTGGTTCCGCAGAAAGAGGGCCCACTGGCAGACCTCGGGGATCTCCGGGGTCTGCGTCAGGATGTCGATGATGGGGTACCGGTCCTCCATCCGGACCGCCATGAACATCCGCGGCATGAGGGGGAAGTGAAAGGCCATGTGGCACTCGTCCCCATCCCCGAAATAGTTGACCGCGTCCTCCGGCCACTGGTTCGCCTCGGCCAAAAGCAGCCGGTTGCGGAACTTTTCATCGACGCGCTTCCGGATCCCCTTGAGCACCTTGTGCGTCTCGGGGAGGTTTTCGCAGTTCGTCCCCTCCCGCTCGATGAGGTACGGGACCGCGTCCAGCCGGAGTCCGTCCACCCCCATTCCCAGCCAGAAGTCGAGGACGTGGAAGATCGCCTTTCGGACCTCCGGATGGTCGTAGTTGAGGTCGGGCTGGTGGGAGTAAAACCGGTGCCAGTAGTACGCGTTCGCCGCCGGGTCCCACGACCAGTTCGAGGTCTCGAAGTCCTTGAAGATGATCCGGGCCTCGCGGTACCGGTCCGGGGTGTCGCTCCAGACGTAGAAGTTCCGCAACCGGCTCCCCGGGGGGGAGCGCCTCGCCTTCTGGAACCACGGGTGCTGGTCCGAGGTGTGGTTGACGACGAGCTCCGTGATCACCCGGATCCCCCGGCGGTGCGCCTCGCGCAGGAAGAGCCGGAAGTCGGCGAGCGACCCGTAGGAGGGGTGGACGGTCGTGTAGTCCGAGATGTCGTAGCCGTCGTCTTTCAGAGGAGACGGGTAGAAGGGGAGGAGCCACAGCGCGGTGATCCCGAGGTCCTGGAGATAGTCCAGCTTCCCGGTGAGTCCCCGAAAGTCTCCCACGCCGTCCCCGTCGCTGTCGTGAAAGGCGCGGACGTGCAGCTCGTAGATGATCGCGTCCTTGTACCAGAGCGGGTCGTCGTCGAGCGTGTAGATCCCTTTTCCTTCTGTGGCCATTCCCTAAACGCCCCCCCTTTCCCCCATCGCGTCACATGTAGTAGTCGAAATCCCGCTCGGTCCGGACCCTCCGCCGGATGCGGACGATGTGCGCCGGAACCTCCGCGGGGTTGAGAAGAAAGTAGAGGCGCCCGCCGTGCCAGAGATACCTCGCGCCGCTCACCAGGTCGTGCCCCTGGAACGGGACCGCCGGGTCGAGTCCGAGCCGCTCCAGCGGGAGGTCGACCCAGCCCGACTGCGGGTGGTGGGGGTCCAGGTTGACCACCGTCAGGATGATGCTCGAGAGGTCTTCGGTGGCTTTCGTATAGGCGATCATCTGCTCGTTGTCCACGGGGTGGAACGCGAGGTTCCCGTCCTCCTGCAGGCACGGGTTCTCCCGCCGGATCCGGTTCACGACGCCGATGAACTCCTGGAGGCTGTCCGGCCGGTCGATGTCCCAGTGACGGATCTCGTACTTCTCCGA
>DASUAN010000098.1:0-2794 GCA_035763765.1 Candidatus Deferrimicrobiaceae bacterium | reverse complement strand
GGACGGATCCTCCCGCCGGGCCTGCCGGTCGAGATCGCGGTCTGCTCCGTCATCAAGACGCGCCACGGGAAGACCACCCACTGGGCGCTGGTTCACCCCGGCCCCTTTCCGGACTTCCACCGAAGGGACGGATTCGTGCTGCGTCTCCCCGCGGGTTGAAGGTCCCCCGGGGGAAGCCGAAGCAGCGGGAGAACCTGAGGGACGTTCAGCCGAGAACCGTTTTGAAGACACTCAGGCAGTACGTGACGTTTTTCGGGTTCGAGGAGTGGCCCATCAGGCCGATCCGCCAGATCTTGCCGGCCATGGTCCCCAGGCCGGCGCCGATCTCCAGCCCGAACTCCTCCAGCATCCGCTTCCGCGTCGGCCCGTCTTCCGTGCCGGCGGGAATCGCCACGGCGTTGAGATGCGGGATCCTTTCCCCTTCCGGCACGCAGAACGCCAGTCCGAGCGCCTCCAGGCCGTCGCGGAGCATCCGGTGGTTCCGTGCGTGGCGGTCCCAGGCGTTCTCCAGCCCCTCCTCCTGCAGGAGGAGGAGCGCTTCGTGCAAACCGTAGAGCGCATTGACCGGGGCGGTGTGATGGTAGACGCGCTGCGCGCCCCCCCAATACTGCGTCACCAGGTTGAGATCCAGGAACCAGCTCTGCATCTTCTTCCTGCGGTTCCGAACGATCTCCATCGCGCGCTCGTTGAAACTGACCGGCGAGAGGCCGGGCGCGCACGAAAGGCATTTCTGGCTTCCGGAATAGACGGCGTCGATCTCCCATCCATCGACGTCGAGCGGAACTCCCCCGAGCGACGTCACGGCATCGACGATCGCCAGGCATCCGTGCCCATGCGCCAGCTGGACGAGCCCCCGGGCATCGGAAAGCGCGCCCGTCGAGGTTTCCGCGTGAACGAACGCGAGGAACTTCGCATCGGGATTCTTTTTCAGTGCGTCTTCGACCTTGCCGGGGTCGACCGCCCGGCCCCACTCCTCTTCCACCAGGACGGGGATCCCGCCGCACCGCTCGACGTTTTCCCTCATTCTTCCCCCGAAGACGCCGTTCCGGCAGACGACGACCTTGTCGCCTTCTTCCACGAGATTCACGAAACAGGTCTCCATGCCTGCGGATCCGGGGCCGGAGACCGCGATCGTCATCTCGTTTTTCGTCCGGAACGCGTAGTGGAGGAGTTTCCTGATCTCCTCCATCATGCGAAAGAACTCGGGATCCATGTGGCCGATCGTCGGGCGGGCCATCGCCTGCAGGACCCGCGGGTGGACGTCGGAGGGGCCGGGACCCATCAGGGTCCTCGTCGGGGGAAGGAACGGTCGTATCGTCACCGTGCGCCTCTCTGTGAGCTCACGCTCGGGATTCGTTGGACATTCGATACCGGATCATCTCCGATCGGGGTGCATGAGCCAACACCCGGTCTCGGGAAGACCCTCAATGATCCAGATGCCCTTCGCGGATTGCGGTCAAGACCGGTCTGATGAGTTTCCATTGATTCGGACCGCCTCCGAGACCGTCCGGGATTCCAACCGCGGCCGCCTGCTGATCCGTGGTGATCCCCCTATGTTTTCGTCTGTTTCAGGGAAACGTGCTGCAGACGTCCTCAGTCAGTGCCGGATCGTGTTCCACCAGCAGATCCTTGTCATTGGTCACGGAAAAGAATTCCACGCTCCACTGGTGATCAATCGTTATGGGATCGCAGACCCCCAGGGTCCCCCCGCCGAAGTTGGAGTCGATCCAATAGTGAACCTCGTAGTCGATCCCACGCTCCATCACGGCACCGGACACAAAGGAGAACGACGGGTTCTGAGTGGCCGACACGATGCCGTTGTTGTCCCCGGCAACCACCACCCCGTCAGAGGAGCGAACGACGGCAATGCGGATCGGCTGATTCCCGTGAGGCCCCTGAAAGCTCGCATCCAGCGAAAACGTGAGCTTAAAGGGCCCGGGGGGGGCAGTGCCGGGATCGCCCCCGCCGCCCCCGCCGCCGCAAGCAGCCAGTAGCAGCACCACCACCAGGGATGACAGTTCATGCACAATGCTCGGCAAGTTGGACCGCATTGCGACACCTCCACGGAGCGTCAAAGCTTCGTTCCCGCAAACAGGACAGAAAAGTCCCAAGGAGCAAATCAAAACACGTTTGGATGTGGTTAATTGTGATGTTATTAATAATAAAAATATCTTTTGCATAAAAACAAAGTCAACCAAATTTTTCCCGGGCAAATCTACGTTTTACAAATTCATATCCAACTAAAAACGGAGAGGATTACATTGATTTTTACTATCGTTAAATACCTCCAGAGCCAAGGGTTCGTGCAGATACCCATTGTCCGAGCGTTCCGGACCGCTTGGAGGCTGGATCAGCACGATTTTCCCGGCATCTTCTCCTTTTCTACCCGCCGAAACCGGTCACGTGGATCTTCCCGTTCCGGGTGTCCAGATCGATCAGCCCCGCCCCGTCACCCAGCGTCCCGGTCAGCGACCGGCTCGTGTGAACGGCGTTCAGGAGATCGAGATGGTCCCAGGTGATGGCGCCGAATCCGACAAGCGCAGAGAGTTCCGCGGACGTCGACGCCGGGATGCGCAGATCGATGTCGCCGTTGACCGTCGAAAGCATGATCTCCGCGCCCAGAGGCAGGGTCACGGCGGCGTCGATGCTTCCATTCTCCGCGCTGACCGTCACGAATCCGACGATGTCCGACAAATGGACGCTGCCGTTTTCCACCTCGACGAAGAGGGAGCTTTCGATGCCCTCGACGATCACGTGCCCGTTGACCTGGGTCACGTCCACCGCCAGGCCGCGG
>DASUAN010000097.1:0-3319 GCA_035763765.1 Candidatus Deferrimicrobiaceae bacterium | reverse complement strand
GGAAGCCGGGAAAACGCTTCCCGAGGAGGCCGCGGTTTTCCTGGCGCGGTGGGTCGGAGCGGATTTTCCCCGGATCAAGGCGGAAGTGGGCAAGCTTCTCTCGTATGCCGCCACGCGCGGGGAGATCGGAGAGGAGGAGATCCGGGAGGTTTGCATCGCAGGGGGAGCCGCAGACCCGTTCCGGCTGGCGGAGGACCTGATGTCCCGGGATCCCGGGAGGTGCATCGAAGGATTCCGGCGGTTTGCTGCGGGCGCGGAATCCGGGGATTTCCACGCCCTGGTCGGAGCGATCGCCTGGTCGGTGCGAAGGAAGCTTGCCTGGGCGGCGCAAACCGGAAAAGGGGCTGGGGTCCGCTCCTTCGGAAAGCGGGGAGCATTCAACGCTGCGAGAGGGATGGAGATCCTCGTGGCGTTGTCGCGGATCGACCGGGGGCTCAAAGGGGGAAGCGGCCTCACCCCCGAGCAGGTGTTCGAGATCGAGCTGCTGAAACTCCTTACCTAGCCTTCTGGACTGCCCGGGAAAGCCGGGCCACCTTCCGCGCGACGTTCTTTTTGTGAAGCACGCCCTTCGAGCCGGCCCGGGAGATGACGGAGGTGGCCTTCGAAAGGGCGTTCCCGGCCTCTTCGGCACCCTTGCTCTCCAGCGCGGATCGGACTTCCTTGATGGCGGTTTTCACCGTGGAGCGGACGTGACGGTTTCTCGCTCTTCGTTTCAGGCTCTGCTTGTGTCGCTTGGTCGCGGACTTGCTTTTGGCCAACCGGTTCCTCCTGGAGGATCATGTAAAATGAAAGTGAACCCATTATGTAATACGGAGAGGGGAGAAATGTCAAAGGAAAAGAAGATGGGAAAGGGATTCCGCCGCAGGGGGGAACGCGACCCGATGCGGGAAAGGGGCGATCTCCGCAGAACGCGGCCGGTCCCCCTTCCCTACGGCGTGGCCTCGGCGGTCCTCCGGAACGGCTTGCTGCAGTCGGTGGAATGGGAGCGGTCCCTTCGGGAACTCGAGGCGTCGCTTTCGAAGAGGTTCCCCGAAGCGCAGGTGATCCGTCCGGAGGAATGCGAGGCCGGTCTCCTTCTTCTGGCGTACTCCGAAGGACGCAAGGTCACTCCGGAGGACGTTGCCGCGATACGGCTGGACTGGAATCTTGCAGGACGGTTTCAGCGCAACGTGTTGAAAACCCTGGTCGAGGTTCCCTACGGGAAGACGATCACCTACGGCGGGCTTGCCGAACGGATCGGCAGAGGGCAGGCGGCACGCGCGGTCGGAGGCGCATTGGCCAAAAACCCCTGGCCCGTCGTCGTCCCTTGCCACCGGGTCGTGGGGACGGGCGGGAAAATGGTCGGGTTCGGAAAAGGGGTCGAAGCGAAAGAACGCTTGTTGAGATTCGAGGAGAGAAACCGGTCGCGTCCGGCGAGGAGCCGATAAGGAGAGCGAACGGAAAAACCCGCCCGGGTCCCCTCTCCTCTGCCAATGGTGGGGCCTACTTCGTCCTCTTTTTCGCGATTTCCCAGAACCGGTCGAGGGTCGTCAGGTCGGTTGTTTCAATGGAGCATCCCGATTCCTCGGCGATTTTCTCCATCGCGGCAAATCGGCGCTCGAACCGTTCATTGGCCTGGGCCATCGCGATCTCCGGGTTGATGTTGAGGAAACGGGCCAGGTTGACCAGGGCGAAGAGGGCATCGCCCAGTTCGTGTTCCATCGTCTCGGGGTCTCCCCCGGAAATGGCGGTTTTCAGCTCCTCCATCTCCTCCCCGACTTTTTCCACGACCTGTCCGGTGTTCTCCCAGTCGAATCCCGCGCGCGCCGCCTTTTTCGTGAGTTTGGCCCCCCTGAGGAGGGAGGGGAAGCTCCGGGGGACGCCCCCGATGAGGGAGGAGTGATTCCTGTTCTCCATCGTTTTCTTGATGTGGTCCCATTGCAGGGAAACCGCTTCCGGCGTGTCCGCGCTGGCATCTGCGAAGACGTGCGGGTGCCTCCGCACCATCTTCTCCGAGATGGAGCCGATCACGTCGGCGATGTCGAACTCCCCCTTCTCGCTTGCGATCTGGGCGTGGAACAGGATCTGGAGAAGAAGGTCCCCAAGCTCCTCCCGCAGCAGGTCCGGGTCCTTCCGGGAGATGGCGTCCACGACCTCGTGGGCCTCCTCGAGAAGGTACTGCCGAAGGGAGGCGTGCGTCTGGGCCCGATCCCATTCGCAGCCGCCCTCCCCGCGAAGCCGCGCCATGATCTCCACGAGGGACTGAAAATCGCTCATATCGGATTTTCCTCGGAGTGATGATAACATACAATATTTATGATGATTGAGGTTCCCAGCGTTCGCGGCGGGCCCTCTCCCGCGGTCATCATCTTCTCCTTCCTCCTTCTCCTTTCGGCATATGCGGGACGGTGCGGGGCGGCAGAGTCCTTTTCCGGGTACGCCCCCGAGGTGAGGGCGCAGGCCGATCGCCTGCTGGAGGCGGCGGGCCCCGGGAAGGAAGCGGATCTGGCGAAGGAGGTCCGAAAACTGCGCAAGAGGATGTACTCCCATGGAATCCTTTCCATCAACGCGATACCGGACCTCATCTTCCAGCGTGCGGAGCAGGAAGGGTGGAGAAAGGACCGGCTGGCCGCAAGCTTCCGGGTCGTTGCGGAAGTCTCTCCCCTTTCGGCGCAGATGTGGGCCTGGATGGTCAAGGAGGACATCCTCCGGTTCCGGTTGGCGGACCTCTTTTACGACCTCGAAGGATTGTCGGGGGCACTCCGGCGCTACGGACCGGCCCTGCTGGGATATGTCGCCTGGGGGATCTCCCTTCTTTCGGTAGCCGTCTCCTGGTTCGTGGTGTGGATTTCGATCGCCCTTTTCCTCCGGGCGCGACCCTCCCTGGAATCGGACATCCCGAGAATCGTCCGGCTTCCAAGGCAGGAATATCTATCGCCGCTGATCGCCGCCGGTCTTTTCCTCCTGCCCCTGGTTGCCGGTCTCGGTCTCGCCGTGGTTTCGTGCTATTGGATGGTGCTTTCGGTCGCCTACCTGCGCCGAGGGGAACTGATGCTGATGACCAGCGCGATCCTCCTGCTCGTCTGCCTTCTTCTCGGTGGGAGCACCCTCCATCTCCTGAACGGGGTGGGGGGGAACCCTCCGAAGGAGGGATGGCTGGCGGTGGACGGGTATTTCCCGCGGGATTGGCCCGAGGAAATCCCAAGGGGAACCGTTCTGGTCGGCGGGCCGGTCCCCGGCTGGATGGTCGCGTTTTCCCGGGCGCGAGCGGCCATGCAGGCGGGGCGTCCTGGGGAGGCGGACAGGCTTTGGACGGAAATCATCGAGGAGGGCAAGGCGC
>DASUAN010000096.1:0-10477 GCA_035763765.1 Candidatus Deferrimicrobiaceae bacterium | reverse complement strand
AAACGCCGACCTGGTGGCGCGTCTGAACCGGAAGGCGAAGAAGCTCACGGCGATCTTCCAGATCAGCCGGGCGCTGAACGAGGAGAGCGACCCGGCGGTCCTGTTCCAGCTCATCATCGACCACGCCACGGACCTGATGGGAGCCCCCACCGGCTCCATGATCCTCATCGACCGGCGGTCCGGCCTGCTGCGCATCCAGGCCGAGCGGGGCCTCGGGCCGGAGGTCAAGGAGGTCCTCCTGAAGATCGGGGAGGGGATCACCGGCTGGGTGGCCAAGGAGGGGAAGCCGGCGCTGGTGCGCGACGTGAAGGACGATCCGCGGTACGTGGAGGTGAATCCGAGCGTCCGGTCGGAGCTGGCGGTCCCGATCAAGTGGGGGGACGAGGTCGTCGGGGTCCTGAACCTGGACCACTATCGTCCCCACGCCTTCGAGGAGGAGGACCAGGAGCTTCTCACTTCCTTCGCGAACGTCGCCGCCGTGGCGCTGAAGAACGCCAAAGTGCTCGAATGGGGCGTCGAGGAAGGGCCCGAGGAACGATGACGGGCCTCCCCGGCCGGCGTCAAAATCGTTTCCCCAAGCCGCGGGATTCATCATAATAGGCAATTGCAGGCAATTCGGCACCTCGGGCGGGATCGAATGTGGAAAACGCGGTAATCATCGCGCGTCCCCTGTGGCCCGTGCTTCGGCACGTCGCCCGGTTCCTCGCGGAAGACGGGTATCGGGTCGAGGAAACGCCCTCCTGGTCCCGGCTCCTGGACTCCGGGCTCTCCTGCAGCCACCTGAGCGGCATCCTGCTGGGGGAGCACGGGGACACGGCGCAGGAGCTCGAGGTCATCCGGCGGTTCCGGGAACGAAAAGGGGCCCTGGGCGTGCCCATCATCCTGGTGGGGGGGATGAACGCCCTTCTTCGGGCCGAGAAGTTCCGGTCGTCCGGCGTGGACATCGTCCTCCCCGCCGACCTCTCCCCCGGGGACCTCGCCGAGCGGGCGAAGCCCCTCCTCCGGTACGGCTCCCTGTACCAGTCGCTCTCGGAGATGAACCGGGAACTGCGCGAACTCTCCATGCGGGACGACCTGACGGGCCTTCCCAACCGGAGGCACTTTTCCCTGGACCTCGCCCGGAATGTCGAAATGGCTCGCCGAATCGGGCGTTCCCTGTCGTGCATCCTAGTGGACGTGGACGATTTCAAGAAAATCAACGACGATTTCGGGCATCTCGAGGGCGACAGCGTGATCCGCCAGTTCGCGATGGTGCTCCATTCGGCGAAGCGGACCTACGACACGGTGGCCCGGCTGGGGGGAGACGAGTTCGCCTGGCTGCTCATGGACGCCGACCCCGATCAGGCCCTTCACGCCGCCGGACGGGCCCACCGGCTGGTGAACGAGAGCGTCTTCGAGGTCGCCGGCAAACCGATGAAGGTCACCGCGACGTTCGGCGTCTCCTCCCTCCTGCCGGGGATGGAGCTGAGCGTGGACGACCTTGTGGGAAACGCGGACCGGGCCTTATACTGGGGAAAGGAAAGCGGGAGGAACACCGTCCGGTTCTACCCGCCGAGAAAGGCCGAACGCGATGCAGAGACCGATCCTCACCTATCCTGATCCGTTCCTCTCGACGAAGGCGCTGCCCGTGGGTGTCGTGGACGGGAAGGTCCGCGAACTGATCCGGGACCTGTTCGAGACGATGTACGCCGCGAACGGGATCGGACTCGCGGCCACGCAGGTCGGGGTGGGGAAGCGCGTGATCGTCGTGGACCTCTCCCCGGTGGACGAAGAGGCCGGGCCGATCGCCCTCGTGAACCCCGAGGTCACCGTGGCATCGGGATCCGTCGAGGGGCCCGAGGGGTGCCTGAGCGTTCCCGGCCTCGAGGGAGCGGTCTGCCGGGCCGAGACCGTCGTCGTCCGGGGGAAAAACGAGCACGGCGAACCGGTCACCGTCGAGGCCCACGGCCTCCTGGCCCGCGCCCTGCAGCACGAGATCGACCATCTCGATGGAGTCCTCTTCATCGACAAGCTCGCCGTACCCGCCACCTCCGCGAAGTAATGCCAAGATACCGCGTGGTCTTCCTGGGAACCCCCGCCTTCGCGGTTCCCTCGCTGGCCGCGCTTGCCCGCGCCGAGGAGGTGACCCTCGCCGTCACGAACCCCGACCGCCCCGCCGGAAGGGGACAGGCGGTCCGCCCCCCCCCTGTCAAGGTGGAGGCCTTGCGTCTCGGAATTCCCGTCTTCCAGCCGGAGAAGGCCCGGCATCCCGAATCGGTCGCCCGGATCGCCGCCTTGCACCCCGATCTGATCGTCGTCGTGGCGTACGGGCAGATCCTCCCCCCGTCGATCCTCGATATCCCCAGGTACGGGTGCATCAATGTCCACGCGTCGATCCTTCCCCGGTACCGCGGGGCCGCCCCGATCAACTGGGCGATCGCACGGGGGGAGACGGAGACGGGCGTGACGATCATGAAGATGGACGCCGGAATGGACACGGGGCCGATGCTGCACGTTCGCAGGATGCCGATCGGGGAGGACGACACGGCGGAGACGATGTTCCCCAAACTTTCCGCCCTCGGCGCGGAAGCGCTGACCGAAGCCCTCGGGAAACTCCGCGACGGGACGCTGGCGGAGACCCCCCAGGACGGGACGCTGGCGACCTACGCCCCGATGCTCAAAAAAGAGCACGGGCGGATCGATTGGGAAAAGCCCGCCCGGGAGGTGCGCAACCTCGTCCGGGGGATGACCCCGTGGCCCTCCGCCTTTGCGGAGCACGACGGGAAGACGATGAAGATCCTTTCCGCCTCGGTGCGGGAAGGGAGCGGGACGCCCGGCGAGATCCTCGCGGCGGACCGGGACGGGATCGTGGTCGCCTGCGGCGAGGGGGCCGTCCTTCTGGGGACGGTCCAGCCCGAGGGGGGCCGGGCGATGTCCTCCCGGGAATACGCGCAGGGCCGTCGCGTCCGAAAGGGGGACCGGTTATCTCCGTAAGGGAAGCGGCGCTTCGGATCCTTTCCCGGGTGGACCGGGGAGGCGCGTACGCGGACATCCTCCTCGACCGGGCGCAGCGGTCGTTTCCCGACGCGAGGGACCGGGCGCTCCTCACCGAACTGGTGATGGGGACGCTTCGGCGCCGCGGGACCCTCGATTTCCTCCTCTCCCCCCATCTCGCCCGTCCGATCGAAAAGACCGACGTGTGGGCGCGCAACGCCTTGCGCCTCGGCGCCTACCAGCTCCTCTACACCCGCGCGCCCGAGAGGGCGGCGATCTTCGAGACCGTGGAGGCGGCCAAAAGGGGGCGGGGAGCGAAGATCGGCGGGCTGGTCAACGCGGTCCTGCGAAAGGTGGTGCGGACGGGGAAGGCGGTTGCCCTTCCGGAGGGAGAAGGGGAGGAGCGGAGGGCGGCTTCGCTTTCGGCCCCGCCGGCGCTTCTGTCCGCCCTCTCCCGCTCGCTGGGGGACGCCGAGACGGCCGCGTTCCTTACCGCCTCCCTGGACCGGCCCCCGTTCACGGTCCGCGCGAATCCGTTCCGCTCCGAACGGGAGGACCTGTTCGCGCGCCTGGCCCGGTCGGGGATGGCTCCCTCGCCGTGCCGTTTCGCCCCGGACGGGATCGTACTCGCCGAACCCGCCGGTGTCCACGCCGATCCGGGCTTCCGGGCGGGAGAGTACCTGGTGATGGACGAGGGCGCCCAGCTGATCGCCCCGCTTCTTAAGCCCTCGGAGGGGGAGTCGATCCTCGATGCGTGCGCCGCTCCGGGGGGGAAGACGACCCACCTCGCGGCGCTGTCCGGAGGAAGGGCAAGGATCGTGGCGACGGACGTCTCCGCGGGCCGCCTCCGGCTCCTCCGGGAAACGGTTTTGCGCACGGGCGCGCGAGGCGTTACGATCCGGGTCCACGACTACTCCGCCGGACCGCTTCCGGAGACCGTGGGGAAGTTCGACAAGATCCTCGTCGATGCCCCCTGCACGGGGATGGGCGTCATTCGGCGCAACCCCGACGCGAAGTGGCGGTTCCGCCCGGAGGGGCCGCGTGCGATGGCGCTCCTGCAGGGAGCGATCCTTCGCAACGCCTGGCCGTCGCTCAAGGCCGGCGGGCTCCTCCTGTATTGCACCTGCACCCCCTTCCGGGAGGAGAACGAAGAGGTGGTGGCGTCGTTCCGGAAAAGGCATCCGGACGCGCAAGTCCGGCGGGAGGGCGTGCCCGGGTGGCCGGGGCCGAAGGACGCGTGGACCGCGGAGGGGTTCCTTCACCTGTCGTTGCACCGGCACGGCACGGACGGATTCTTCGCGGCGCTGCTCCGGAAGAGGGACTGAAGGCGGTTGCCGGGCGCTTTCTCCGTGGTAGAATCGGGCGAACCGCCGAGAAAGGGGAAAGGAATGGACTATTACATCGCTCCGTCCCTGCTGTCGGCCGACTTCGGCCGGATCGCGGAGGAGATCGCCGCCGTGGAGAAAGCCGGGGCCGATCTTCTCCACCTCGACGTCATGGACGGCCGGTTCGTCCCCAACATCACGATCGGCCCTCCCGTGGTGGCCGCGGTCAAGCGGTGCGCGAAGATCCCGCTCGACGTCCACCTGATGATCGTCGAGCCGGAGAAGTACCTCGAGGCCTTCGCGGACGCCGGGGCGGACGTCATCACCGTTCACGCGGAGGCGACGCCCCACCTCCAGCGCGCGGTGGCCCGCGTGCGGGAGCTGGGGAAGAAGGCGGGCGTGTCGCTCAACCCGTCCACGTCGCTTTCGGCCGTCGAGTGGGTCCTCACCGACGTCGATATGGTGCTCCTGATGACGGTCAACCCCGGGTTCGGCGGCCAGTCGTATCTTCCCGCGATGACCGGAAAGATCGAGCTGCTCCGCTCGCAGCTCACCCGCGCCGGGCTGAACGTCGACGTCGAGGTGGACGGCGGGATCAAGGCGGAAAACGTTTCCGAGGTGGTCAAGGCCGGGGCGAACGTGATCGTCTCCGGCTCGGGGATCTTCGGCACGAAGGATTACGGAAAGACGATATCCGAGATGCGCAAGAACATCCGCAAAGCGGTTTCCGCTCCCGCGTGAGGCGGCGGGGCAGGAAAATCCGGACGGGGGGTGGAGAATGAGCCGGGTGGAGATCGGGCTGTGGCAGCTCGAGGTTCGGGCAAGGAGATGCGTCGAGGCGCTTCGGAAAAACGGCTTCGACGCGGAGTACTACCCTGCGCTGGAAGGACTTCGGGAGAGGGTGTTCGCCGAGTGCGACCGGGCGGAGTCGATCGGGTTCGGAGGCTCGCTCTCCGTCGCGGAGATGGGGGTCTACGACGCCCTGGCGCCGAGCGGAAAGAAGCTCTTCGACCACGGGCGCGTGCCGAAGGAGGAGAAGGCCGCGGCCCGGCTCGGCCAGCTCACGTGCGACCTGTTCCTGACCGGGACGAACGCGGTCACCCTCGACGGGTGCCTGGTCAACCTCGACATGAACGGGAACCGGACGAACGCGATGACCTTCGGTCCGAAGAAGATCATCGTGGTGGCGGGAGGACAGAAGGTCGTCGCCGGCGTTCCGGAGGCGATCCGCCGGATCAAGTCCGTCGCGGCGCCCCGGAACACGAAGCGGCTCGGCCTCGACACCCCCTGCGCCACGTCCGGCTTCTGCGAGAACTGCGACCACCCGCAGCGCATCTGCCGGGTCTACTCGATCATCGAGCGGAAGCCGCCCCACTCGGACATCTCCGTCCTCCTGTGCGGCGAGCCGTTGGGACTGTAGGAGGAAGGGGCCTTGCCGATCTCATTTCTCGGGTTTCTACTGGTCGGGGCGGCAACCGGCGCGATCGCCGGCATGTTCGGAATCGGGGGCGGGGTGTTCGTCATCCCCGCGATGGTCTATTTGTACGGGTTCAGCCAGAAGATGGCGACCGGAACGTCGCTCGGGATGCTCCTCCCCCCGATCGGCATCCTCGCATTCCTGGAGTTCTACCGGTCGGGCTATGTGAACGTCTCCGCCGCGGCGCTTCTCATCCTGGGGTTCCTCGTCGGCTCCTGGCTGTCCGCCTCGTTCACGGTCTCCCTGCCGGACCTGCTCCTCAAGCGCGCGTTCGGCGGGCTGCTCATCGTGATGGGGGTGATCTACGTATTGACGGCCCGTTAGGGGCGTTGCTACCATAGCACGTTCCGTCGGGATGTGGCTCAGCCTGGTAGAGCACCTGGTTCGGGACCAGGGGGTCGCTGGTTCAAATCCAGTCATCCCGACCATGAGAACGGGAGGGCCGCGGCTGCCCAAGCCGCGGCCCGTTTTTTTCCCCCGCCGGAATTCCGAAGGGATCGCCCGCATCCCGGCCGCAGGTTGGCTTTCCCCCGTTCTCCGGTGGTATACTTTCTTCCCCCGGGGCCGCAATCGATGGCCCCGTCTTCCGCCCCGACGCGCCCCCCTGGGCCGGACACGCGGGCATCCGGGTCGACGCAGTGGACCGTTCCAGCCAAAGGAGGGAAGGGATGAAGAGGACGCGCACGCTGGGTTTCGTCGTCCTGCTGGCTGCGTTCGCGTGGTGGTTTGCCGCCGGCAGCACCGTTGCAGTGAATGAGGCGGGCGGAGCGCCGCCAGCGGCGATGAAGGAGGCGAAGGTCAAGGAAGCGAAATGCTTCGACTGCCACGAGGAGATCGAGGCGCTCAAGAAAGGGAGCAGGCACGGGAACGTCAACTGCGTCTTTTGCCACACCGGGACCGCCGCCCACCTGGAAGACAGCGACAAGCGGCCGGGCACGCGGTTCGACCACGAGGCCTGCGGCACCTGCCACCAGGACCAGTACGAGACCTTCACGATGCTCAACCTGAAGCGGTTCGCCCGGGTGGAGAAGTCGCTTCCCACCGAGCGGTCGCCCAACCCCCTCTGGGACAAGCTGATGATGGGGCACGGCTTCACGAAGGAGCATGCGGCCCCCCGCAGCCACAAGTTCATGCTCGTCGACCACCTGATCGTCGACCGGGCGTACGGGGGGCGGTTCCAGTCGAAGACCGGATGGTCCTACGTCGCCGCGCCGGGAAATCCGAAGGCCTGGGACGTCCTGACGGACCGGTACCCGGACTCGAAGGAGCACAAGGCGTTCCTCCCCGAGTCGGCCCCCGCGGCGAACCCGACCTGCCTGCAGTGCAAGACCCAGGACCAGATCCTGAAGTGGAAATTCCTGGGCGACCAGGACGAGCGGGCGAAATGGGACCGCACCTCGAACGTCGTGGAGTTCGTGAAGGACCTTCAGAACGGGTTGAACTGCTTCTTCTGCCACGATCCCCACGCGGCGAAGCCCCGGATCGTCCGGGACGCCCTGATCCAGGCGCTCGAGCGGCCGGAGAAGGACACCCTCTGGCACAAGGACCCGAAGGCGACGAAGGTGAAGGTCGTTGAGTTCCGGGAGGGATTCCGCAAGATCGCCCTTTTGGAAAGGTACGACGCGAAGCTCCAGTGCGGGCAGTGCCACGTGGAGTACAACTGCAACCCGGGATTTGATCCGAAGACGGGGGAATACTCGATCCCGTCGGCGGACCCGCGGTCGAACCACTTCCCCTTCAAGGACGTCTTCCAGATCTACGACCACTACAACGCGCTGGGCTTCCGCGACTTCAAGCACGGGCTCACGGGAGGGCTTCTCTGGAAGGCCCAGCATCCCGAGACGGAGACGTTCTGGAACTCCGTCCACGACCGGGCGGGGGCCTCCTGCAACGACTGCCACATGCCCAAGGTGAAGAACCGGCAGGGGAAGCTCTTCACGAGCCACTGGCAGACGACTCCCCGGCACTATCTCGAGCAGACCTGCCTCGCCGCGCAGTGCCACCCCAAGCTCACCCCCGAGCAGGCGATCTACGAGATCGAGTCGGTGAAGAGCTTCGGCAAGGGGAAGATGCGCAAGGCGGAGTTCTGGCTGGGGAGCCTGATCGACAAGATCGTGGAGGCGAAGAAGGCGGGAGTCGACGAATCGGCGATCCGGGAAGCGCAGGAGCAGCACCAGAAGGCCCACATCCTGTGGGAGTGGTGGACCGCGGAGAACTCCGACGGCTTCCACAACCCCGCGGCGGCCCGGGAGTCGCTCACCCGTTCCGTCGTGGAGTCGAAGAAGGGGATCCAGATCCTCTCTGAGGCGATGGCGAAACCGGCGGCGAAGTGAACTCTGCCAGGGGACGGGGGCTGGAAAATCCAGCCCCCGTTCTATTATTTACAGGTCGATTTCCGGATGCCTTCCAATCTGTTCGGGAGGCACCGGAGAGGGTCAGCCCCTGCCTCGGAGACACCATTTCAGGACGATGAGGACAAGGGGGGACAGGTGGAAGAAAAGATCGAAGAGGTCGATCGGTCTCACGAGTTTCCGCTGCGCGAGCATCCTGAGCTTCTCCAATAGATGCGGTTCCGGGTAGAACGGGGAGAGTCCCAGGAGGACGGCGGCGAAGATCAGCGGGCCCCATCCGAGTCTGTCCAAGAAGTCCCCCATCGTCATTTCCGGAACGAGTCGTACCCGAGGATGAGAACCGCCCCGGCGGCGATCACCACGAGATTGAGCGTCATCGAGACGCCGTGGAGGCGGGCGAACTCGCGCCGCGCCGGATCGTCGTCGGGGACCGCCTCCCGGGCGTGGATCGTCTCGCGGACCGCCGCCATCCGGGGCGCGAGGCCGTAGGTGTGGTAGGCGAGGATGGCCACCGAGAAGACGATCAACGCCGTCCCGGCCAGCTGGCGGGCGCCCGAAAACGCCATGCCGGCCAAGGCCCGCGCGGCGAGGGCAAGGCCCGCGGCGAGCAGGCAGAACCGGAAGTAGACGGGGAAGATGGCCCCGACGATCCTTCCGGCGGCTTCCCTCGTCTGCGTCCGGAAGATCACGGGGGTCACCACGAAAGAAAACACCGACATCCCCCCGACCCAGAGGGCGAGAGCCAGGCGATAGAGCGCGGGGGCGATCGCGTGCATTCGGTCCCTTCCTTCCTGTAAACTACCACAGATCGGCGCAGGGAAACCGGGCGACGAACGTCGCCCGGAGAGGGAAAACCATGGGCGTCACGGGACGAAGGGAAATTCTCAAGGCGTTCGGGTGCGCCGCGGCTGCGGCCGTGGCCGCCCCCGTTCTGAAGGGGGCAAGGGCGTGGGCGGCCGTCGCCTCCCCGGCTGCCGTCGGCGAGACGAGGGTCCTCGGTTCGACGGGGTTGCACGTCGCGACGGTGGGGATCGGGGCGATGACCACCCGGGACCCGGACGTGATCCGCTACGCCGTCGACCGGGGGGTGAACTACGTCGACACCGCGGACTGCTACATGGGAGGCGAGAACGAACGGATCGTCGGGCGCGCCCTCGCGGGGATCCGGGACCAGGTCGTGCTTGCGTCGAAGGTGCACATCGGCCCGGTCGACCGGATGATCCTCTCGGTGGAGAACAGCCTGCGGTCCCTTCGGACCGACGTCATCGACGTCATGCAGCTCCACGGGATCCGCTCGGAAGGGGAGGTGACCGACGGGCGGGCCCGGGAGGCGCTCCGGAAGCTCCTCGAACAGGGGAAGATCCGGGTTCCGGGCGTCACCACCCACAGCGGCCAGGCGAAGGTCCTGCGGGCCGTCCAGCGGCACGGATTCTACCAGACCGTCCTCGTCGCGTACAACTTCCGCTCCGACACGGGACTTAAGGCAACCATTCTCTCCGCGTTCGGGGGGGAGGGGCTCACGGAGACGATCCGCGACGTCGGCGCCTCGGGGGTCGGCGTCATCGCCATGAAGACGCAGGCCGGCGGCTACGCCTCCCCGCCGGGACACCTGAGCCCCCACCAGGCGGCGCTCGCCTGGGTCCTCGAAAACCCCGGCGTGGCGACGACGATCCCGAGCATGGTGAGTTTTTCCCAGGTCGACGAGAACGTGAAGGCCGGCGGCAAAAAGCTCGGGTGGGGAGGAAGGAAGGCGCTTTCCCAGTATGCCCGGGTGATCGGCGACCGCCACTGCGGCCTGTGCGGGGGGTGCGAAGGGTTTTGTCCGCAGGGCGTGGACGTCCCGTCGGTCCTGCGTTCGCTCACCTACCTCGAGGGGTACGGCCGGGAGGATCTCGCCCGCGGGGCGTACCGGGAGCTCGGCCCGGACCGGGGCGCCCTGCCCTGCCTTGCCTGCGGATCGTGCGCGGTCGCCTGCCGGCTGGGGCTGGACGTGAAGCGGCTTGCCGGCCGGGCCCACGGACTGCTTTCCTGACGGGGACCGCCTTGCGTCGCGGCGGGGGAGCCAACATCGCGCGGGGACCGGCCTTGGCCGGGCTCGTTCTGCTCCTCCTCCTCGCGGGGCCCCGCTGCGCGGGCCTTCCCGCGCGAAGCGGCAATGACCCCTCTCTCCTTTCCCGCCTGGCCGAGCGGTCGTGGACGGTTGCCGAGCCGGCGCGCACGTTCGGTCCCGGCAACCTGTACGAGGAGATCGACGGGGAGGCGGAGCTCTTCCTCCCGTACGGTTTTCAGGAACTGACCGTGGGCTTCCTGCACCCCGCGGGGAACGAAAAGGCTGAAGTTCGCCTCGAGCT
>DASUAN010000095.1:0-6197 GCA_035763765.1 Candidatus Deferrimicrobiaceae bacterium | reverse complement strand
AGACTTATTTAATGAAGTTAAATAGTTAGATGTGTGAACCCTAAGCAGTTCCTCATCGGTGACGGGCTCGGGAACATAGAACGCCCCCTCGTCGATGCCGACCTTGTCGACCAGGTATCGGTGCACCTTCCCGTACTTTTCCGAGTCGAAGGGATGGAGTTTCTCGATCCCCAGGACGCGGATGTCGTACCGGGGAGAGTAGACGATGGGCAGTTTCCTCGTCCCGCGCTTCTCGCGGCGCATGCGATTTTCCCCCGTTTGCGATAAACGAATCCCTTCCCCAGGCTACGTGGAAAAACCGGTAAAATCTACCGGGCGTGGATCACGTAACGTCCCGGGAAGGAGCCCGTCGCATGCCGCTCAAACCCTGGAAGAAGCTCTCCGAATCGGTCGTGTTCCGAAACCCGTACTGGACGTACCGGCGGGACGCCTTCGAGCTGCCGTCGGGTCGTCCCGGCGAATACCACTATGTCCACACGAACGGCTCTTCCATGGTCGTCCCGGTCCTCGGGGACGGCACCGTGCTGCTGGTGAACCAGTACCGCTACCTGCTGGACCGGGAAAGCGCGGAGTTTCCGTGCGGGAGCGTGAAGGACGGCTCGAACCACGAGGAGACGGCGAGGCAGGAGCTGGCGGAGGAGGCCGGGTATTCCGCGGAGATCCTGGTCCCGGTGGGGGAGTTCAACCCCTACAACGGGGTCACCGACGAGATGTGCCGCGTCTACGTGGCGAGGGACCTTCGGTTCGTCGGGGGAACGCCCGATGCAACGGAGGAGTTCGAGCTTCTCCGTCTGTCGCCCGCCGAGGTCGGGGCGCGGATCCGGTCGGGCGCCATCTGGGACGGGATGACGATCGCGGCTTGGTTTCTCGCCGGGCCGCAGATCGAAGGGGGGGGATGAGCCCGGCCTGTCCCTCGAAGACCCTCTCCCCTTGGCGGCTCAAGCCCCGGTGGTCGGAATCGGAGAGGGCGAAGCCGATCCTTCCCGAAATACATCTTTAGAGATAGGCCAGGAATGCCAAGAAGCTTTGCAAGCCGGGAAGGTGGGGAAGGGAGAGAGGCGATGGATCGGGTGATGTTGCGGAAGATGGGAAGGAAGGAGTTTCTTCGATATGCCGTCCTGTTGGCGGGAGGGACCCTGCTGGGGGTCTCCATCCCGCGCGGGGCGCGAGGCACGGGAGATTCGCCGGCCCGCCGGGGAATGAAGGCGGAGGAACCGGAGACGATCAGACTCTATTCCGTCGAAACGGGAGGATACGCCATGGTGGACAAGGTCGAGAAGACGGAAAAGGAGTGGAAGGAGATCCTTTCTCCGGAGCAGTTCCAGATCACCCGGAAGAAGGGGACCGAGCGGGCGTTTACGGGGAAGTACTGGAACCATCATGAAGATGGGATTTACCGGTGCGTCTGCTGCGGAACCGACCTGTTCCGGTCGGAGACCAAGTTCGAGTCCGGGACGGGATGGCCGAGCTTCTACGAGCCGGTCGCGGGGGAGAACGTCCGCACCGAGACCGACACGAGCTGGTTCATGAAGAGGACGGAGGTGCTGTGCGCAAGATGCGACGCGCATCTGGGGCACGTGTTCAAGGATGGCCCGAAACCGACCGGACTTCGCTACTGCATCAACTCGGCGGCTCTTGCGTTCGCCGGGGCGAAGTCGGGAAAGTGAGGAAGCCCATGTTTCGAAGGATCGCAATCTTTCTGACCATCTTTCCGGCGCTGATCGCCGCCGTTGCGTCCGCGGCCGGGAACGACACGGGGGTGAAAACGATGGATCCTTCCGGTGCCCATTTGGAGAAGGCGACCTTCGCCGGCGGATGCTTCTGGTGCATGGAAGCGCCGTTCGACACGCTTCCCGGCGTGGCCTCGGTCACCGTCGGGTATACCGGCGGGACGGTCGAGAATCCGACCTACGAGCAGGTGTCCGCGGGGAGGACCGGCCACGCCGAGGCGGTGCAGATCGTCTACGATCCGTCCAAGACCGGCTACGCGAAGCTGCTCGAGATCTTCTGGCACAACGTCGACCCGACCGTGAAGGACCGGCAGTTCTGCGACGTGGGGTCCCAGTACCGGACCGCCATCTTCTACCACGGCGAGGAGCAGCGGACGCTCGCGGAGAAATCGAAGGAGGAGCTGTCGAAGAGCAAGACTTTCCAGGGGCCGATCGTCACGGAAATCACCGCCGCGGGGCCGTTCTATCCGGCCGAGGAGTACCACCAGCAGTACTACAAGAAAAACCCGATCCGGTACCAATACTACCGGACCTCCTGCGGACGCGACGGCAGGCTCCGCCAGCTGTGGGGGGCTTCCGCGGGGCATTGAGCGGAGGAACCGGCGCGCGTGCGGATGGACTAAAGGGGTTTCCGGGATCCCAGGGCGGCTTCGATCTGGTCCATGTGCTTCTGCCGGTGCTCCGACCGGAAGAGACGGAACCTCCCTCCCGACATCTGGAAGTCGGCCACCATTTCCGGAGAAAGCAGCTGGAGTTCCCGGTCGATCGCCTCGGCGGCGGCGATCGCCAGATTCGCGGCGGATCGCGGGGGGATCGCCAGGAAGACGGGCAGGAGGGCATCGTTGATGAGATCCAGGTCGAGCCCGGACGAGGACGCCCCGCTTTCCTTCCACCGGCGGATGCGGACCAAAGCGAGCTGATCCCAGAAGGCCATGTGCGCGAGAGTCGCCGCGACCGTCCACTCTCCGAAGACCTTGACCGTCAGCTCGTGATCGCTCAATCTCCCCACCAGCGCGCGCAGGCGCATCCGTTCCTGGGCGTTCTCGGCGACAAACGGATGTTCCATCGGTCCTCCTCAAAACCCCCTGTGGCAAATTAGGCCCATTATCGGGAACCCGTCGGGAGGAATCAAGGAGCAAGTCCGCCGGCGCGGCCCCTCAGTTTCTCGAAGATCCCGTAAAGCCGGAAGGCGAGGTAGGACTCGAGGGTCTCGAATAGACCCACCCCGAAAAAGAATCCCCCGAGCAGGATCCGGTTCGGTTGATCGTGCTCCATGCCCCGGCAATAAAGAGCGTACCCGATGAGAAAAAGGGCCGCCCCCGCGAGGGCACCGAGGTAGGGTCTTTTCGCGACGATCTCGAAACACTCGAAAAAGGTCTTTTCGGACTCCGTCAGACGATCCATGTTCCGTTCTCCTCGTCTTTTCCAGTTCCAGTCCGTAAGGGCCGGATCCCTTCGCCGGGATCCCCTCCGGAAATTGTACACTGTCCGGGGAGGGGGGGGATGCGCCGCAGGATCCTCGTCACGGGGCTGCCGGGAAGCGGAAAGACGACGGTCGTCCGCCGGGTCGCCGAGATCCTCGGAGATCGGGCCTTTGGGTTCTATACGGAAGAGGTCCGGGACGCGCTGGGTCGCCGGACCGGGTTCCAGGTGGTCTCCCTGGACGGGAAGCGCGGGGAGCTCGCGGACAAGGGGACCGGCCGCGGTCCGCGGGTCGGATCGTACCGGGTGAACGTCCGGGATTTCGAGCGCATCGCCCTTCCGTCGATGGACGTCGGGGAAGGCGGGATTCTCCTCATCGACGAGATCGGCAAGATGGAGTGCCTTTCGGAAGGCTTCGTCCGGAAAATCCGGCTCGCTTTCCAGGCGGGACATTCCCTCCTGGCGACGATCCCGTTGCGCGGCGGGGGCCCGCTGATCGAGGAGATCCGCCGCCGGCCGGACGTCGAAACGATCCCCGTCACGCGGGGGAACCGGGATGCGCTCCCGGCGCGACTGGCCGCGATGCTTTCCGGGCCGTCGTCCTCGTGATACTTGGCAAAACGACCCCGTTCATGGTATCTACCCGGGGAAGTTCCGACCGCAAGGTTCCCGTCATCCACGCCGGTCCCGGGGGAGGCCCATGCCAAGGCGCGACGACATCCGGAAGGTTCTGATCATCGGGTCTGGCCCGATCATCATCGGGCAGGCGTGCGAATTCGACTACTCGGGAACGCAGGCGTGCAAAGCCCTCAAGAAGCTCGGCTACCAGATCGTTCTCGTCAATTCCAATCCGGCCACGATCATGACCGACCCGGCCATGGCCGACGTCACGTACATCGAGCCGCTCAACGTGGCGTCCCTGGCCGAGATCATCGCGAAGGAACGACCCGACGCCCTGCTGCCGAACCTGGGCGGGCAGACGGGACTCAACCTCTCCTCGGCGCTGGCCCGGGAGGGGATTCTCGAGAAGTACGGGGTGAAGGTGATCGGCGTCAACGTGGACGCCATCAAGCGCGGCGAGGACCGTCAGGAGTTCAAGACCACCATGAACCGCCTCGGCCTCGACATGCCCCGGAGCGACATCGCCCATAGCCTCGAGGAGGCGAAGGAGGTCGTGAAACGGATCGGATTCCCCGTGGTGATCCGACCCGCCTACACCCTCGGGGGGACGGGCGGCGGGTTCGCCTACAACATGGAAGAGTTCCAGACGATCGTGAGCCGGGGGCTCTCGATGAGCCTCGTCGGCCAGATCCTCGTGGAGGAGTCGGTCCTCGGATGGGAGGAGCTCGAACTCGAGGTCGTCCGGGACGCCAAGGGGCAGAAGATCACCGTCTGCTTCATCGAGAACGTCGACGCGATGGGGGTGCACACCGGCGACTCCTTCTGCACCGCCCCGATGTTGACCATCCCCCCGGAGCTCCAGGACCGGCTCCAGAAATACTCCTATGACATCGTCGACGCGATCGAGGTGATCGGGGGCACGAACATCCAGTTCGCCTACGATCCTTCGAGCGGCCGGGTGGTCGTCATCGAGATCAACCCCCGCACCTCCCGCTCCTCGGCGCTCGCCTCGAAGGCGACGGGCTTCCCGATCGCCTTCGTGTCGTCGCTTCTGGCCTGCGGGCTGACCCTCGACGAGATCCCCTACTGGCGCGATGGAAGCCTCGAGAAGTACACCCCTTCGGGGGACTACGTCGTCGTCAAGTTCGCCCGGTGGGCCTTCGAGAAGTTCCGGGGGGTGGAGGACCGGCTCGGGACCCAGATGCGCGCCGTCGGCGAGGTGATGAGCATCGGGAAGACCTACAAGGAGGCGTTCCAGAAATCGATCCGCTCCCTGGAGATCGGCAGGTACGGTCTCGGGTTCGCGAAAGACTTCCACGGGAAATCGCTTCCGGAACTCATGGACCGGCTCGCCGATCCGACGAGCGAGCGCCAGTTCCTCATGTACGAGGCGATTCGCAAGGGGGCGCAGACGCAGGCACTCTACGAGCGGACGCACATCAAGCCCTGGTTCATCGAGCAGATGCGGGAGCTGGTCCGGCTCGAGGAGCGGATCCTCGAGTACAGGGGAGGACTGCCGCCCGACGACCTCCTCGTCCAGGCGAAAAAGGACGGGTTCGCCGACAAGTACCTCTCCCAGATTCTCGGCATCCCGGAGGATACGATCCGGGAGAAGCGGACCGCCCTCGGGGTCGTCGAGGCGTGGGACGCCGTGCCGGTGAGCGGCGTGGAGAACGCCGCCTACTACTATTCGACCTACAACGGGCCCGACCGGGTGACGACGACCGGCCGGCCCAAGGTCCTCGTTCTCGGGGGAGGGCCGAACCGGATCGGCCAGGGGATCGAGTTCGACTACTGCTGCGTTCACGCGGCGTTCGCCCTTCGCGAGGCGGGGTACGAGTCGATCATGATCAACTGCAACCCGGAGACCGTCTCCACGGACTACGACACTTCCGACAAGCTCTACTTCGAGCCCCTGACCGTGGAGGACGTGCTCGCGATCTACGAAAAGGAGAAGCCGGAAGGAGTCATCGTCCAGTTCGGCGGACAGACGCCGCTCAACATCGCCGCGGCGCTCGAGGCGGCGGGTGTCCGGATCCTGGGCACGTCGCCTTCGACGATCGACCTCGCCGAGGACCGGGACCGGTTCCGCCGGATCATCGAGGCGATGGGAATCCCCCAACCGGAATCGGGAATGGCGAGCACGCTCGAGGAGGCGGTCGAGATCGCCGCAAGGATCGGCTACCCGCTCATGGTCCGCCCCTCCTACGTCCTCGGCGGCCGCGCCATGGAGAAGGTGCTCGACGAGGAGATGCTCCGGGAATACGTGGCCAAGGCCGTGGAGATCTCCCCCGAGCGCCCCATCCTGATCGACCGGTTCCTGGATGACGCCATCGAGGCGGAGGCGGACGCCATCGCCGACGGGACCGATGCCTTCGTCCCGGCAGTGATGGAGCACATCGAGCTCGCGGGCGTCCACTCGGG
>DASUAN010000094.1:0-6585 GCA_035763765.1 Candidatus Deferrimicrobiaceae bacterium | reverse complement strand
GACCGACCTGCACGCGGCCACCGTCGTGGGCGACACCGTGGGGGACCCCTTCAAGGACACCTCGTCGGTCGCCATGAACCCGATCATCAAGTTCACCACGCTGTTCGGCCTGCTGGCCGTGGAACTGGCGATCGAGCTTCCCGTGGCCACCAGCCGGATCGCGGCCGCGGTGTTTTTCGCCGTGGCGGTCGTCTTCGTCTGGCGGTCCTTCTACGCGATGCGCATCAAGGCCGAGGAAGCGGCGGAGAGCATGCCGCCGGCCGAGCCGGAAAAGGCCCGCGGGTAGGAGGCGGGAGGCCTCCCGGCCCCCCCGGGAACGGGAGCCGGGCCGTGGAACGCCGCACGCACACGCTGACCCGAAAAAGGGGCCCTCGCGGGGGCCCCTTCTTCATCTCATCATGCGTTCATTGGAGGGCTTCGGGGTTGATCTCCACCTGGGCCTGTTTCATCCGCTCGGCCAGGAACGCCTGGATCGCCTCGGCCCGCTTCCGTTCCGTCAGGGTCCTGAGAAAGGAATCCTTCCCGGCCTCCCACTCCTTCGGGTTCCCGGGCTCTTCCGCGGCCAGCGCGACGGAGAGGAATCTCGTTCCGGCCGGAAACACCTTGGGGGACACGGGGGACTTCGGGGAGAGTTCGAGGAGATCCCTTCGGATGTCTCCCGCTTCTGAAAGGACGCCGGGGAGGGAGCCGGAGGCGGGCGAGAAGAAGGGGGTGGTCGTTGCGGAAAGCCTCGCCTTCTTTGCCTTCCGTTCGAGGTCGGACGCCGTCTTGGCGCCGGCGAGGGCCGTTTCGAGCTCCGCCCGGGCCGCGGCCTCCCGTTTCTCTTTCAGGACGGAGGCGGCGACCCGATCCCGCACTTCCGGCAGAGGCGGAATGCGGGAGTTCTCCTTGGCGGCGACCCGGAAAAGATAATGCACGTCGCCTGCCGTCCTGACCGGCCCGATTTCGCCCGTCTGGAGGAGAAGCGCGTCCTGGACGACGGCCGGCGGGATGTCCGTGCCCTTCCCGTCGCTTGTCCATCCCGTTTCCTCGAGGATCACGCCGTACGGGGCGATCGCTCCCCCGAGGTCCTGCGTTTCCATGGCTTTCCCGTGCGCCTCGTAGGCCCGGATGACCGCCTCGTCCTTCCCCTTCTCTCTTTGCAGAAGCGCCACGACCCGGCTCCTCACCTGCTCCAGCGGATAGGATTCGGGGAAACGGATCCGATCGACCCGAACGAGGGTGAACCCGTTTCCGGTATCGATGGGGCCGACCACCTCATCCACCGGCGCCGAAAAGACGGCATCGGCCAGTTCGGGCCTCATCTCGCGCCGCGTCATCCACGTTGCCCCTCCCTTGCTCCGGGAAAGCTTCTTCGCGATCTCCTCGAACCGGCTTTTCCCCTTTTTCCCCTCCGCAAGCAACGTCTCCGCCTCTTTCCTTGCGGCCTCCCGGGACCCGGGGGAATAGGGGATCGTTGCGGGGTGCACCAGACGGGCCTCCTCGGAGCGGAACTGGTCTTGGTTCCCCTCGTAGAAGGACCGGATCTCCTGTTCGGAAGGCTCGGAACGGCGTGCGAACGTCTCGGGAGAAAAGCGGGCGACCGAAAGCTTCACCCGGGCGGGGATCCGGTAGTTCTCCTGGGTCTGCTCGAATTTCGCCGCGATTTCCCCATCCGTGACGGCGGGCACTCCCCGCATGCCGGAGGGATCGGCGGCGACCACGAGCAGCCGGATCTTCCGGAAGGTCAGGTCGAAGAGGTCGCGCGCTTCGTTTTCGGTGACCCGGGCGGAAACGGCGAAAAGCCCCTCCATCTTCCGGATCGTGATCTCCTCCTTCTTGGAGGCCTCGTACGCCGAGGGGGAAACCCGGTTGGAGGAGAGAAGGCTCCGGTACCGGTCTTCGCTGAACCTCCCGTCGACCTGGAATGCCGGCGTCTCCGCGATTTCCCGCCGGACTTCGTCGAGGGAGGCCGCAAGCCCCATGTTCTCCGCCTCGGCGATCAGCAGTTTCCGGCGGACGAGGGTGTCTATGGCCTGCCGGCGCAGGTCCAGGGCCTTGGCCATGTCCGGGGTGAACGCATTGCCGTAGACCTCGCGGTACGTCTTTTCCAGCCCTGCGTACGCCTCGGCGTACTCCGCCATGGAGATTTTCTCCCCGCCGACGGTGGCGGCGACGTCGCGACGGCTCTCGGAGTAGGAACCCACTCCCCACCAGATGAAGGTGAGCGCGATGAACGTGAGGATGAACTTGATGGCCCAGGAACCGGCGTTCCGCCGAAGCGCGTCGAGCATGGCGTTGATTTCTCCCGTGAGGACTAAGAAGTTGTCTGAAAATATTGTATCGTAACCGCCTCTTTCCGGAAAGGCAACGGGATCGACCTCCCGTTCCCCAAGGATTTGCATTGACGCGGTTGCCCTGTTAAGATACGGCGTTAAACTTCTGTCTCCCGAAAGGGCTTCAATTTCCGGAGGGAATCGATGATCATCAACAGAATCCTCGGCCTGTTCTCGAACGACCTTGCGATCGACCTCGGCACTGCGACAACACTGGTGTACGTGAAAGGGGAAGGGATCATCTGTTCGGAGCCGTCGGCCGTCGCAGTGCATCGGGACGCCCGGGGCGCCAAGAAGGTCCTGGCCGTTGGGATCGAGGCGAAGCGGATGATCGGGCGGACCCCGGGAAACATCGTTGCCATCCGTCCCATCAAGGACGGCGTCATCGCCGACTTTGAGGTGACCGAGGCGATGCTTCGCTACTTCATCCGCAAGGCCCACAAGCATCGGACGCTCGTCCGCCCCCGGATCATCATCTGTGTTCCGTACGGATGCACCGAGGTCGAACGACGCGCCGTGCGGGAATCGGCGCAGAGCGCAGGCGCACGGGAGGTCTACCTGATCGAGGAACCCCTGGCTGCGGCCATCGGCGCCGGTCTGCCGATCACCGAGCCTTCCGGGAACATGATCGTCGACATCGGGGGCGGAACGACCGAGGTCGCGGTCATCTCCCTGGGCGGGATCGTGCAGAGCTACTCCGTGCGCGTCGCGGGGGACAAGATGGACGAGGCGATCCTGCAGTACGTCAAGCGAAAGTACAACCTGCTCATCGGCGAACCCACTGCCGAATACATCAAGGTGGCGATCGGGAACGCCTTTCCCGGATTCGAGGATTCCGTGGAGGTGAAGGGGCTGGACATGGTGACCGGCGTTCCCAAGGCGCTCTTCCTGAATGCCGACGAGGTGCGGGAGGCCCTCTCCGAGCCCGTGCGGATCATCGTGGATGCGGTGAAAGGGGTCTTCGAGGAAACCCCTCCGGAACTCGCCGGCGACATCTTCGAGCGGGGAATCGTATTGGCGGGCGGCGGCGCGCTCCTCCGGAACCTGGACCTCCTGCTGCGGGAGGAGACGGGCCTTCCGGTCACCGTGGCCGAAGATCCGCTGTCCTGCGTCGTCCTCGGATCCGGGAAGGCCCTCGATGAGCTCGACCTGCTTCGCCAGGTTGCCCTCCGATAATCCGGGATCGCGCGTAAGCCACGCCGGAAAGATCGGCTGATGGTGCGGAAGTTTCTTCGAAAGTGGTGGCGACTCCTCCTCGCGGTCGCCCTCCTGGCTTCGGCGATCCAGTTCTTCGTCCGCCCTCCCGAAGTTGCTCCGGGCCGCATCGTCGGGGAGATCGGGACGTCCCTGTTCCGCCCCTTCTACGCAGGGGTCGACTTCCTCCGGCGGAGCGTCTCCTCCGTGTGGACGGGGTATTTCGCCCTCGTGGCCGTTTCCCGGGAAAATGCGGACCTCCGGAAGGAAGTGGCGGCGTTGCGGGAGCAGCTCAAGGAGAGCCGCGATGCCGTCCTGGAAAACCGGCGCCTCGAGGAGCTGCTGCGGTTCTCGAAGAACCTGGAGAAACGGACGGTCGGTGCCCGGGTCGTCGGGCACGATGTCTCCCCCTGGTTCCAGGGCATCTTCATCGATGGGGGCACCGAGGCGGGCGTGGAGCCGGGGATGGCCGTTCTCACCCCGGCCGGCGCCGTCGGTCGCATCCACCGGACCTTTTCGGGCCTCTCGGAGGTCATCCTTCTGACGGACAGCCGCTTCGCCGCGGATGTGATCGTCGAGCGCACCCGGGTCCGGGCGATTGCCGAGGGGATGGGGGGAAACCTCTGCCGGCTGAAGTACGTCTCCCCGACCCAGGACGTGGTCCCGGGCGACCGGATCGTCTTCTCCGGGTTCGACGGAAGCATGCCGAAGGGGATTCTCCTGGGCACCGTGGTGAGCGTCGATGCCCCCCCCGAGGGTCTCTTCATGAAAATCCGGGTGGTGAGCGCGGTGAACGTCCTGTCCGTCGAAGAGGTCCTGGTCGTCCTTTCCCGCCCCATGATTCCGTTTCGGCGGGGAACCCCGTGAGGCCGCTCCTCGTTGTGCTTGGACTGTCCTTCGCCGGCACCGCGGCGAACGTGTGGCTCCTTTCCGCCCACCTTCCGTGGTTCCTCCTGCCGGATTTCTCGTTCCTGGCGATCGTATACGCCGGACTGTTTCTTCCCGGACCGCTCGGTTTCCTCGCCGTCCTCCCCCCCGCGCTCTTCCGCGAGGTGACGATCACCGGCCCTCCCGGGACGTTCTTCCTCGCCTCGGTGGCGGTCTATTTCACCGCGAGCGAGATCGGCCGCCGGATCTTCCTCCGCGCGGAGATCTTCCTGTTCCTGATCGTCGCGGGACTTCTCGCGGCCGAGTCCGCTTCCGTCCTCCTCCTGCTGATCATGACGGGAGGCAACCCGTTCTCCTTGCTCCGGGGAGCGGAGGAGGTGGTCCGGATCGCCTGGACGTCGCTTCTTGCCGTTTTTCTCTTCCTGGACCTCTCCGGCCGGTGGCAGCGGATCCAGGAATGAAGGAGCGCATCCGGAAGCGGGAGCAGGACCCCTGGATCGCGTCGAGGATCCGCATCCTCCAGGGAATCGGGCTGGCTCTGTTTTTCCTCCTCCTGGGTCGCCTTTACTGGCTGCAGGTTGTGAAGTACGAGGAACTCCGGACGCTTTCCGAGAACAACAGGATACGGATCCGGGTCGTCCGGGCCCCCCGCGGCGTCATTCTCGACAGGAGAGGGCGGCCGGTCGCCGAGACCCAGGCATCCTTCGATCTCATCGTCACGCCGGTGGACGTGAAGGCCATCGAGGAGGAGCTGCAGCTGCTCTCCGAGGTGCTGGAGCTCGATGCCGGGGAGATCCGGGAGAAGATCATCCGGGGGCAGGATGCGAATCCCTACCGGAGCATCACGATCGCGCGGGACCTGCGGTTCGAGCAGTTGTCGGTGATCGAGTTCAACCGGGAGGCCCTCCCCGGCTTCTCCGTCCAGGTCGAGGCGAAGCGGAGCTATCCTCTCGGGCCGGAATTCGCCCATGTTCTCGGGTACGTCGGGGAAGCGAGCGAGCAGGAGCTCGCTGCGGGGCAGGGAAGACGCCTCTTGCTGGGGGACATCGTGGGCAAGTACGGGCTCGAGAAGGCGAGGGACGACGTGCTTCGCGGGGTGAACGGGGGGCGGCAGGTCGAGGTGGACGCCGCTGGCCGCGACAAGCGTCTGGTGACCGAGGTGCCTCCCCGGACCGGCGCAACCGTCCAGACCACGATCGACGCCGACATCCAGAAGGTGGCATACGAAGCGATGGAGAACAAAGCGGGAGCCGTGATCGCGATGGATCCGAAGACCGGAGACATTCTCGCCTTCGTCTCGATGCCGGCGTTCAATCCGAACTCCTTCTCCCAGGGGATCCGGAAAAACGAATGGGCGGCCCTGGTCGCGAACCCGCGGACTCCCTTGCAGAACAAGGGCCTGCAGGGAACCTACGCGCCCGGATCCACGGTGAAGCCCTTTCTGGCCCTGACGGCGCTGGAAATGGGGGTCCAGAATCCGAATGCCCAGGTCCTTTGCGAGGGATCGTTCACGCTGGGGAACCGGACGTTCCGGTGCTGGAAGGAAAAGGGGCACGGGATGGTGGACATGTACAAGGCCATCGTGCAGTCCTGCGACGTCTATTTCTACACCCTCGGCCTGAAGCTCGACCCGGACCGGCTTGCCTCGTTGGAGCGCGGGGCCGGCCTCGGCGTCCTGACCGGCGTCGAATTGCCCGGAGAGAAATCCGGTCTCATTCCCGATACCTACTGGAAGCAGGAAGTGATGAAGGGGCGGTGGTACAGTTACGAGAGCGTTCTGCTCGGCATCGGGCAGGGGGCGATCCACGTCACGCCGCTGGGGATGCTGTCGTCCTACGCGGCGATTGCGACGGGGGGACAGGTGATGCGCCCCCGCCTGGTGAGCCGGGTGGTCCATGGGGACGGGACGGCGCAGGATCTCCCCCCGGTCGTGGAGAGGGATCTGTTCTGGAACCCCGCAAATGTGGCTTTCATCCGCCGGACCCTTGCGGGAGTGGTCAACGATTACGGGACCGGGGGGGCGGCCCGGCTCCCCGGGGTCGAGGTCGGAGGGAAGACCGGGACGGCGCAGATCGTCACGGTGAAGGGGAAGATGATCAAATCCGAGGATCTTCCCTACGATATCCGGGACCACGCGTGGTTCGTCGGCTTTGCCCCCGTTTCGGATCCCGAGATCTGCGTCGTGGTG
>DASUAN010000093.1:0-2984 GCA_035763765.1 Candidatus Deferrimicrobiaceae bacterium | reverse complement strand
CGAAAGCTTCTTGCCGACGATGGCCCTGTTTCTCGCTGATCGCCCCCGCCTGTCAACGTTCCCCGTACCCCGTCAGTTCGACGTATCCTTCCCCTTCAATGAATGCCCCGCGGGAAGTCCCGCGAACCGAGGCCGCCCCTTCCCAATACCGGACGGTGGTCCGAAGTTCCTGGTCCGCGAGCAGGGGGACGACTTCCAGATCCAGATTTTCGGAGGGAACCCGCAGGCGCCAGCGGGACGGATACCGAGCGCCGCTCTCCGGGCTTTTCCAGGATGCGAGGGTCTCGATCCGGACGTCCCCCGAGGAAAGGGGCCGGGAGGAGCCGTCCGGAAGGACGAGCGTTCCGGCGCTGAAGCGGTCGGTCCCCCCGTCCTCCCGGCGGAGCCGGTAGAACATCAGGTCCCTGCCGTCCGAAAGCTGCAGGGCGAACCAGTCCCAGCCGATCTGCCCCTTCTCGAGGGAACTGGTCCCCCACTCGCGGTCCAGCCAGGAATTCCCCTCCACCGGAAACGATTCCTCTTCGATCCGCACGGTCCCGCGGGTCGAAAGGCGGGGCATCGAGTAGTAGTACGATGCGTTCCCCGGGGAGGCTCCTTTTCGGCTCAAGCCCCGGTTTCCCTGGAGAATGATCGGCCTGGTTGAGTCGAGGAGGAGGAGGTCCACCGACACCTTCTCTTCCTGTGCCAGCAGCCGGATCGGCAGGGTGGTGGCCATGCCCCCTTCCGCCGACCAGTCGTCGAGCCAGACCCGGAACGGTCGGGCGGTCGCACCGGCCAAGTCGAGAGCGCCGCGGGCGGTCCGCTCGAAGTAATGGAAGCGGCGTCCTTCCACGTCGGTGACGGCGAAGTGGGCCATGAACGCCTGGTTCGACGCCCACCGCGACTTGCGGTCGGGAGGGGCGGGGGAGAGGGCGAAGCGGAAGAAGGTGAGCTGGTATCCGAAGCGCCTGCCCCCGGGCGCGCGGAGATTGCCGGTTACGTACCACCACTCGTGGCGAAACGTTGGGTGCGCGCCGTGGTCTTCCGGGAACCGGAAGTCGCGGGGGTTTTGCGCTCGGGCGTAACCCGCAGGATCGTCCCCTCCGAGCAGGGCGGTCACCGATGCCGGCGGGGAGGAAGGCTCGGGGGGAGGGGCCGGGGCGCACCGGAGGATCCCGGCGGAGGCGAGAAGCGCGGCCGCGAAAAGCGAGGTTCGGATGAGGAGAGAGCGCCTCGGCACTTACTCCTCCTGAAGCGCCCGCGAGAACGAGGAGCGCGCCAGCCGCCCCGCGGGGTAGAGCCCGGCGAGAAGGGAAGCCGCCAGCGCCAGCACCACGGCCTGGAGCAGGATCCACGGGTCGACGACGGTCTCCATCGTCCACCCGAAGGAGCGCCGGTTGATGAACCGGATCAGCACCAGCGCCTCCGCCGCCCCGAGCGGGATGGCGAGGATCCCCGCGACCAGTCCGATCACGGCGGACTCCCCGGCGACCAGTCCCCACGCCTGCCGGGGGGTGAGGCCGACGGCTCGAAGGACCGCATGCTCCCGGGCGCGCTCCGTCTGGATCGCCATCAGGGCGTTCAAGACCCCGACGAAGGCGATCAGGATGGTCAAGGCGCGCAGGACGTTCGTCACCGCGAAGGTCCGGTCGAAGACTTTGAGCGACGCCTCCCGCAGGGACCGGTTGGAGCGGATCAGGACCGGCCGGTCGCCCGCGATCTCCCGGATCCGGCCGATCGCGGCGTCGGCCGGGTATCCGGGCGAGAGCCGGATCCCGATCGAATCCACTCCCCGGTCGTCCCAATACCGGTCGTACGTTTCCCCGAGGATCCCCACCAGCCCCTGGTCCGAGCGGTAGTCGTAATAGACCCCTGCCACGGGAAACTCCCGCTCGCCGTGATCGGTGCGCAGGCGCACGGTGTCCCCCGTTTTCAGTTTGTGGCGGTACGCATACGGTTCCGAAACGATGACGGCGCCGGCTTTAAGCGCCTTCCAGATGCTTTCAGCCTTCCCCCCGCGGAAGCGGAAGGAGTCCAGGTTCTCCCGGGGGATCCGCATCACGAACAGCTCGGTGAATCCCGAACGGGACTCGAGGGTCCGGCCGCTGACGAGGCCGACCTGGCGGATCCCCGGGACGGAGGAGACGTCTTCGATCAGGTCCGGCGGGAGGTGCGTCCGGTCGGGAACCCTGCGATCTTCTGCGGAGGAGACGTAGATGTCCGACCGCAGAGAATGGTCGAGCCAGTCGGAAACCGTCCTCCGGAAGCTGTCGATCATGATCCCGATCCCCACCGTGGTGGCGACGGCGACCACGAGCGCCGCAGTCGCCACTCCCGTGCGGCTGATCGATGCCGGGATGCTCCGGGCCGCCATCGTTCCCTGCGTTCCGAACGCGAAGCCTACGGCCGGCTGGATCGCCCGGACCAGGAGCGTGGTCGCCCCGGGCGCCAGGAGGGCATACCCCGCCACGATCGAGAAAAGTCCGCCGAAGGAAAGGGGGATGCTTCGGGAGGGAACGATCTGTATGCCGGCGCCCAAAAGAATCAGCCCCGCTCCCGCCGCCGAGATCGCCGGGAGGATTTTCCAAACTCCCGTCTCGATGGCGGATCGGCGCATGACCTCCCGGGGTTGGGTGGAGGTCGCCTCGTGGGCGGGCCACAGGGACGCCGCCACCGCCCCGAACGTCCCGAGCCCGACCGCCTTGAGGAAGGTGGCCGAGGTCACCGAAACCTCCCGGACGGAGAGGACGAAATACAGATCGCCGATGGAGCGGGTGACCATCCCGAGGAGGAACTTGCCCAGAAAAAATCCGAGGGGAAGGCCCAGGACCGTCCCCGCCGCTCCCAAAGCCGCCGCCTCGGACAGGATCTGCGCGAACACCTCCCCCCTCGTGACGCCGAGCGCCCGAAGCGTCCCGATCAGCTGCCGGCGCTGCAAAACCGAAAAGATCATCGTGTTGTAGACGAGGAACATCCCGACCACGAGGGCCAGGAGGCTCAAGGCG
>DASUAN010000092.1:0-18155 GCA_035763765.1 Candidatus Deferrimicrobiaceae bacterium | reverse complement strand
GGTCAGATCCCTCGGGGACAGGGTGTCCGAGCGCACGGCCAGGGAGACGACGGGCATCGCGGAGAAATCGAGCTTCTGGATGATCGGCTCCTCGATCCCTTGCGGCAGATCTCCCCGGATGGCGCTCACCTTGGCGCGGGCCTCCTGGGAGGCCTCGTTGATCCTCACTTCCAGACGGAACTCGACGATTACGGTGGAGACGCTCTCGCGGGACATCGAGGTGACGTGCTTGACACCGGCGATCGGGTTCACCGCCTCCTCGATCCGCTTGCTCACCTCCCGCTCCACGGTCTCCGGGGAGGCCCCCGGGAACGTGGTGACGATGGTGATCACCGGGATCTCCACGTCGGGGAACATGTCGATCGCGAGCCTCCGGTAGGAGAAGGCGCCCAGAGTGACGAGGGCGAGCATCATGACGGAGGCGAAGATCGGCCGCTTGATGGAAAGGTTCGAGAGAAACATCGTCAGCCCTCCCCGTTCACCCGCGTGACGTTCACCCGGTCTCCGTCCTTTACGTTGAAGCTTCCCCGCGTGATCACCGTCTCTCCCTCCGTCAGTCCCGAAAGGATCTCCACCCGGTCTCCCGACACGACCCCGGTTCCGACCATGCGCAGCCGGGCGACGTTGTCGGACACCACGAACAGGCTCGCCTTCCGTTCGCCCACGTCCCAGGACAGAAGGGAAGAACGGGGGGCCTGGAGAACGCCGGTCCGATTCCCGGTGACGATCCGGCCGGTGACGAAGAGTCCCCCCTTCAGCTCCTCCGTTCGATTTTCGACCTCGGCGACGACCTTCACCGACCGGTCCGCCTCCTCCACGGCGGGGTTGATGAACTTCACCGTTCCCGTGAAGGTCCTCCCCGGGAACGCATCCGTGGTGAAGGCGAGGGGCTGCCCCACGCGGAGCCCCTCCATCTCGTTGGAGGGGACGTTCACCGTCAGGTCGAGCAGGCGGTTGTCCACGATGCGGAACAGGACCTTCTGCATCTCCCCGACGACTTCCCCGACGTTGACCATCCGTTCGGCGACCACGCCGTCGAACGGCGCCCGGATGACCGCCTTGGAGATCCGGGCCTTCGCGTACCGGATATCCTCCTCCGCCACCTGGACTTGGGCCCGGGCCGCGGAGACGCGGGCGGCGGCGGCATCTTTTTGGGTGCGGGCATCGTCGAGGTTCTGTTGCGTGACCAGCCCCGCCTCCTTCAGGTTGGAGGTCCGTTCGTACTCCCGGTCGGCACGGGTCTTCGCCGCCCCGGCTTCCAGGAGGGCCGCCTCGGCCAACGCGAGGGAGGCTTGCGCCTTCTGGAGGATCGCATCGGCCTCGCGGGAGTCCACGCGGGCCAGCGGTCTCCCCTTTTTCACCCGGACCCATTCGGTGACGTACACTTCCGCCATCGTCCCCCCGAACTCGGATTTGACCAGTGCGTCGTATTTCGGGGAAAGGGTCCCCACCACGTCGATCCCCTCGGTGATGTCGCCGAGCGCTGCGCGCGCGGCCTCCACGGCCACCGGAGGACGGCCTTCCGCCTCCCCCCCGACCTTTTTCGCCTGCCCGTCCGTGGAACAGCCGAAGAAGCCTGCCGCCAGGACCAGCATCAGTGCCCCCAGGCCGATTCGTTTTCTCATGTTCCGCCCCCACTTCGCCGTTTTTCTCTCGATCCCCGGGGCTTCGCGGAAACTCGCCCCGCTTCCCGTCCTTGCCTGGAAATGCCTGAGAAAATGATGTTGAGGATTCTCGACAGTCCGTCGCGTCCCGGCCCCTTCTCGGGGTGACACAGGTGCAGTTCCATCGTCACGTTGATCGCACCGATGACCGCCCAGGTCATGTCCTCCGGGTTTCCCCGGCGGAACTCCCCCCTCCGGATCCCCTCCTCCACCAGGCGCCCGACGGTGCTTTGGAACCGGAGATGATAAGCATCGAAGTCGAAGAAAGGGGCTCCCTGCGGAGGGCCGTAATAGATGGAATACATCAGGCGGGCGACCGGAAGGTTCTCCAGGAAAAGGGCCATCACCCGGTCGTACAGGCGGAAAAGCCTCTCCTTCGCACTCCCCGGCTCCTCCTGGGACGCGCCGAGCAGCGTCTCGAATTGCGCGAACGCCTCTCTCATCAGCTCCAGGTAGATCCCCTCCTTGTTCCGGAAGTAGTAGTACAAAACCGGTTTCGTGACTCCTGCGGCCTGCACGATCTCCCGGACGGTGGTTCCGGCGTACCCCTTCCGCGTGAACAACTCCGTGGCGCTCGCCAGCAGCCGGTCCCGGGCGGCGATGTCCTGGCCTGCCTTCTTCCTTTCCGCGATAGCGACCATGGGTCCTCCTCGGGCGACCGCCCTTGAATCGGCCGTCCTTTTATATACCTAGCGGTAAGTATAAAAATCCGAAATGGGATGTCAAGAAGATATTTTACCTACCGGTAAGTAGCAACCGTCCGGCGGAAAGCCCCGAAAGGCGGGTATACTGGTTCGGGAGAAACCGCGGGAAAAGACGCGAAAGGAGCAGGACCGGATGCCCCTCCCCTGCGCGACCCTGGGAAAAACCGGCGTGGAGGTCTCCCGCCTGGGACTGGGAGGCGAAGGGATTCTCCGGACCTTCGGCCAGGAAAAAAAGGCGGCCGCGCTCATCCGCGCCGCGCTGGATCTCGGGATCACCTACTTCGAGTCCGCCCGGGCCTACGCGGGAAGCGAATCGTATTACGGAGCCGCCCTGGGAACCCGCCGGAAGGAGATCTTCCTCGCCACGAAATCCCACGCGCGGAGCGCGTCGGGGGCGGAGCAGCATCTGCGGGAGAGTCTTTCCGCGCTGCGGACCGACTGGATCGACCTGTGGCAGATCCACGACCTTCGCACGGAAGAGGATATGGAAGCGCTGTTCGGCCCGCGGGGGGCGATGGAGACGTTTGCCCGGGCCAGGCAGGACGGGGTCGTCCGTTTTCTCGGGATCACGGGACACGAGAACCCCGCGATCCTGGAACGGGGCATGGACAGCGCGGACTTCGACGCCGTCCTGCTCCCCGTCAACCCGGCGGAACCGGCACACCTCCCCTTCCATCCGACCACGGTCCTCCGGGCGGCCGAAAAAGGGATGTGGGTCGCCGGGATGAAGACCCTCGCCCGCGGCGCTCTACCGCGCCTGACGCCCGACGGCGACCCCGGTCCGTTCCTGCGGTACGCCCTGGGAACGGAGGGGGTGGACGTCATCGTTGTTGGATGCGATTCCGGGGAGCAGCTCGCGCAGAACGTCCGTGCGGTAGAAGGCGCCCCGGCGCCCGCGCCGGAGGAAAGAGCGTCCCTCGAGGCGGCCGTCTCGCCCCTGGCCCGGCAACTCCTCTACTACAAGCCCTGAAGATCTCCCCTCGGCGGGGTAGCCCCCTTAGCCGCCGGCGGCTTTCTTCGCAAGCCGGGCGTTGAACTTGGCGAAATCGACCGTGAAGCGTTCGTGGGTCCCCTTCCCGATCCCCTCCACCTCGTCCTTCGCCTCGATCTCCCAAACGGTGCGCCGCCCGTCGACCCCGATGCACCGAACCAGGACGGTGACCTCCATCCCCGGAGGCGTCGCCGCGGTGTGGGTCACGTTGACAAGCGTTCCCACGCTTCCCTCCCCGGGATCCAGATGCGGCGCCATCGCCTCGATGCACGCCCATTCGAACAGGCCCACCATGAACCCGGTGGCGAACACCTTCGGCATCTCCTGGAACGCCGGCGCCTCCGGGTACAGGTACGGGACCGTCTTGTTCTCCGGGACGCGGAACTTGTGGACGTGCGACAGCCCGACCTTCAGCGTCTCTTTCATGGGACCTCCCTCGATTGGCGAATGCCTCACCCGGAAACGATAGACGATTTTGCAACCGGGATACAATGGGGGAAAGAGGAGAAGCCAACCGTCCGGACCGGAGGAGGAGCGATGAAGCCGCTGTCGGGAAAGAAGGTGCTTTTCGTCATCTGCCAGGAGAACTTCCGGGACGAGGAACTCGCCTATCCCCGGGAAGAGGTCGAGGGCGCCGGGGCGAAAGCGGCACTGGCGTCCCGGGAGAAGGCCCCTGCCAAAGGGATGCTCGGTGCCGTCGAAAACCCGGATCTGGCGATCCGCGACGCCCGGGCTTCCGACTACGACGCGGTGGTAGCCGTCGGCGGGCGCGGGACCCCCGAATATCTCTGGAACGACGATGAACTCCACAGACTGCTGCAGGAGGCACGGGACGCCGGAAAAGTCGTCGGCGGGATCTGCCTCTCGGGTGCGACCCTCGCGGTGGCGGGGGTGCTGAAGGGGGTCGAGGCGACCTGCTACGTGACCGATGCGTCGAAAAAAGAGATGCACAAAGGGGGTGCGGTCTTCGTCGAGAAGCCGGTCGTGGTCTCCGGGAAGATCGTGACGGCCAGCGGCCCGCCCGCAGCCCGGGATTTCGGGAAGGCCCTCGTAACCGTCCTTTCCAAGGGGTAAGATACGGGGTGACGCCTTGCCGCAGGCCATCGCCAACGGAGGAGGAACCCCATGGATCCACATCCCGTGCGGAATCGTTTCGCGGAACTCCTTTCCCTGATCTTTCTCATCCTCGTTCTCGGGGCTTCGGGGTGCGGAGACAACGACATCGTGGGAAAGGCGGAAACGGTCTCCGCCCTCGCGGGCGCCGCGGGCGGCCCGGGGTACTTCGACGGCTCCCCCTCGGACCCGGTGCGCTTCGACTCCCCCTCCCGCATCGCCGTCACGGCGGCGGGGGACCGGTTCGTCGCCGACACGGAAAACCACGTGATCCGGAAGATCGACGCCTCGGGAACCGTCACCACACTGGCGGGCGTCTTCGGGGTGTCCGGAACTGCGGACGGCACCGGCCAGGCGGCTCGTTTCAACTTCCCTGCCGGAATCATCGCCGACGGGAACATCCTCTATGTCTGCGACACCGGCAATCACACCATTCGGAAAATCGTATCCACGAGCGGCGTCGTCACCACGCTGGTGGGCGACCCCGGAACGGAAGGATTTTCCGACAACCCCGCCGGGCCGGAAAATGTCATGTTCCGCTCTCCCAGGGGAATCACCGTCGTCACGATCGGTCTGGAAAGATCCCTGTTCGTCGCGGACACGGGAAACCACAGCATCCGGAGGGTATCGCTCATCGGAGCCACGATAACCTACGCGGGGTCGGGAATCCCCGGCTTCGACAACGGGGTGGGCGCAAGCGCCGGCTTCAACTCCCCCGAAGGGATCACCTTCGATGGCGCGTCCCTGTTCGCCGCCGACACGGGGAATCACGCGATCCGGAAGATCACCCCGGTGGGAAGCGTCGGAGACGTCACCACCCTTGCGGGAGACGGCACCTCCGGATTCTTCGATAACGCCGCGGGGAGCGCCGCCCGCTTCTCCTCGCCCGTCTCCCTCGTCGCGATCGGCAGCAACCTCTTCGTTTCCGATTCGGGGAATCACGTCGTCCGTCAGGTGGACCCTTCGGGGTTCGTCACCACGCTGGCGGGTCTCCCCCAGGTCCCGGGAGATTCCGACGGGACGGGAAGCGCCGCCCGGTTCAACGGCCCGAAAGGAGTCGCCGTCCAGGAAGGCATAACGAACCTGTTCTTCGTCGCCGATACGAACAACCACGTCATCCGGCAGGTCACCCTGGGGGGTGCGGTCACCAAGGTGGCGGGAAATGCACCGCGGGCGGGACAGGTCAATGCGTCCGGGGAGAGTGCTCGGTTCGATGAGCCGTCGGGAGTCGCCGTCGTCGGGAGCGACCTGTTCGTCTCCGATGCGGACAACGACACGATCCGGAAGGTCACCGACGCCGGGGTGGTCACCACGCTTACGGCAAGCGTGTTCCGGAATCCCCGGGGGATCGCAGCGGTGGGAACCGATCTTTACGTGGCGGATTCGGAGAACCACGCGATCCGGAAGGTCACCGCTGCCGGCGTAGTCACGACGTTCGCCGGGAGCGATTCCGGGGAGGAGGGCTTCGTCGACGCCACCGGCACGGCCGCACGCTTCCGGATGCCGAAAGGGATCGCGACCGACGGGTCCTTCCTCTACGTGGCCGATACGGGAAACCATGCGGTCCGGAAAATCGGAATCGGCACGGGAATTGTGGATACGGTCGCCGGGGACGGGACCTCGGGCCTGCCGACGGATCCCCCGTCCCGCTTCCGCAGCCCCGAGGGGATCGCCGTCCTCGGGGGGAACTTCTACGTGGCGGACACGGGGAACCACGCCATCCAGAAAGTGACCCCCGCGGGCGTGGTCACCACCTATGCCGGAAGCGAGGCAGCGGTGTCGGGATACGTCGATGACACGGGGACGGCGGCAAGATTTCTCTCCCCGAGAGGAATCACCGCGGCGGACAGCATCCTGTTCGTGGCCGACACCGGGAACCACGCCGTCCGCAGGGTCAGCACGCTGCGGAAGGTGACCACCTTCGCGGGGGACCCCGGGGCGGCGACGACGAGAAACGGCGACCCCTCCGTCGCCCTCATGAACGCGCCGACGGGGATCGCCGGAGTGCCGGGGACGATCTACTTCACCGACACCGACGAGAACGTCGTCCGCAAGATCCTGTACTGAAGGAGGAGATCCCATGCCCAGGAAGACGGAACGGATCCGGAACCACCACAAGGGAATCGTGAAGAACCTCAAGGCGATCGTCCGGCGCGCCGAGGCGCTCTCCCCCCGGCCCAGCGGGGCAGTTCGCAGGGCCCTGAAAGGGGACATCGAATTTCTGCGGAACGACCTCACCCCCCACGCGGAGGGGGAGGAGAGAGGGCTGTATCCCGAGGCGGACAAGCTGATTCGCAAGTACGGGCGGCCGACCGCGACGATGAGCCGGGAGCACATCCATCTGAAAAAGGAGATCGCCGCGTATTGCCGCCTTGCCGGAAAGATCGCCTCGGCGAAGGGAACCGTTCCGGCGGCAACCCGCGCGGCGTTCTGGAAAAGCGCCGTACGGCTGGAATTTTTGCTGTCGGTCCACCTCGAAGAGGAAGAAGAGGATCTCCTCCCCTACTTCGACAAGTACCTGTCTCAAAAGGAAGTGAACGCGATCATCGAGAAGATGCACGGTCACTGAGCGCGAAGTCGAGAGCGAAGCCGAAGGGGACCTCTCCATGAGCCGAGGTCCCCGAGAATCGACATCCCTGCGGCCGGGTGCCCAACTGCGGCGCCCCCTGCAGGGGAGAGAGAGTTCTCAGGAACGTCCCTGTTCCTGCCTCACGCTTCCCTCACCCAGTTCACCCGCAGCAGCTTCGAATCCTCGGACCATTTGTATTCCACCATCCCGCTGAATGTTTTCTGGACGACCCTCCCGATCCGCTGGGCAAGCTTCTCCACGGTCGTTAACACCTCGAAGCCGCTCTCGTCCTCTTTCAGCTGGACGATCCGGGCCAGGGGGTTGAACCCCATCGCCCGCTGCTCCTCGTTGCGGATGAGGTTGAGAATCTCCTCCCGGTGCTCCCGGGCGAATCCGCCGCGAAGCGTGACCACCCCCCCGACAAAACCGTCGGCGATCTTCCGGCACGCCGGGCATTGCCGCCTTGCGATCCCGCCGTCCTTTTTGCGGGTGAGCAGCGCGAACTCCTTTTCGTCCAAATACCAGCGCTTGTTCCGGCAGATGGCGCGGCACCCCGGACAGACGCTTATGGAAGGCGCGGTTTTCTTTGGGATATACGGGTCGGTTTCCCGAGTGACATTCTTTTTGTGGGCGGGGCTGTACGTGAACCGTGGCATCGTCTTCCCTCCTCCCGTGTGGACGTAACGGTTGGACGCGAAGAACCCTCCCTTCCATGATACCTCGGGGGGGGCGGAGGTTCCATCCGGAGGCTATTCGATGACGAGGCCCTCCTGCTCCCTCCGGACCACGACGGGGGCCCCGGCGCCCCTTCCGGGTCCCAGCACCCCCCGCGCGCTCATTTCGCTGATGGGGCCCCGGACCCAGCGGTCGATGACCCGCGCCAGTTCGCGGACTCCGTATTCGACGCTGTACCCCTTCTCGACAAGCCATTCCCGGGCTTCCGGTGTTACCAGAAGGGTCTGCCCCGTCGTCTCGAACAGGTTTTCCTCCAGGGAGGAAAGCTGCATGTCCAGGACCTTGCGCACATCCTCCCGGCTCAAGGGGCGAAACACGATCTGCTCGTCGATCCGGTTCAGGAATTCGGGGCGAAACCTCTGCCGGGCGACCGTGAGCGCCGCTTCCGCGGCCACCGCCTCGTCCTGCGCGTGGAACCCGATCTCCTTCCCGGTGCGGATGTTTCCCGTCATCACGAAGACGGCGTTCCTGGCGTCGGCGGTCCTTCCCTGGCTGTCGGTGATCTTCCCCTCGTCGAACAGCTGCAGAAAGAGGTCGAACACGCGCGGGGACGCCTTGTCGATCTCGTCCAGGAGGACGACGGCGTAGGGCGTCGTCCGCAGCCGGCCCGTCAGCTGTCCCCCCTCCTCATAGCCGACGTACCCCGGGGACGCCCCCAGGAGGCGGCTGACGGTCGAGTTGTCCTGATACTCCGACATGTCGAGCCGGATGAACGCCCGTTCGCCCGCGAAAAGATAGGAGGAGAGGCAGCGGGCCACCTCGGTCTTTCCCACGCCCGAAGGTCCCAGAAACAGGAACACGCCCAGGGGGCGGCGCCGGTCCCCCAGCCCTGCGTGCGCAAGAAGCAGACGCCGGCACACCCGGGAGACGGCCTCTTTCTGCCCCACGACGTGCTGGTTCAGGTACTCCTCGAGCCCCTTGATGCGCGACTCCGTCAGGCCGGCCAGCCCTCCGCGCACGACCTCGAAGGGAATTCCGGCCTTCTCGGCCATGACGCGCGCCACGGTGTCCGGTCGAACGACGGCGAACCCCATCGGGAGGTCCTGGTCCGGCTCGAGGGCCATCGAGAGGAGGGGCACGCGGCACTCCGCGCAGGCGCGGTCCAGCAGGTCGATCGCCTTGTCGGGGAGATAGTGCCCGTGGTCGAACCGGATGGAGAGGTCCACGGCGGCGGCAACCGCCTCATCGGTGATCGTGACGCCGAAATGGGACTCGCGGTGGCTGCGAAGCCCCGTGAGGATATCCAGCGTTTCGTCCCGGCCCGGCTCGACGACCTGGATGGGCTGAAAGCGGCGCTCGAGCGCCGGGTCCTTCTCCACGCATCGGCGGTACTCCATGATCGTCGTGGCGCCGATGCACCGAAGTTCCCCCCGCGCCAGCGCAGGTTTCATGATGTTGCCTGCGTCCATCGGGGCGCCCTCGGCCCGCCCCGCACCAACCACGGTGTGGAATTCGTCGATGAAGAGGATCACCTCCGGGTGGGCGCGGATCTCCTCGATCACGCGGGTGAGCCGCTCCTCGAATTCCCCGCGGTACTTGGTCCCCGCAACCAGTTCCGCCATCGAAAGCTCGACCACCCGTTTCCCGGCGAGCACCCGGCGGTCGCGCCCGGCGGAGACGCGCTCCGCGAGCGCCTCGACGATCGCCGTCTTCCCCACACCCGCTTCGCCGACGAGCACGGGGTTGTTCTTCGTGGGCATCATCAGGACCTTGAGAAGCTGCCGGAGGGTGTTCCGCGTCCTCTCGGATTCCACGAACGGCAGCAGGCGCCCTTCCCGGGCCGCCCGGGTGATATCCCGCCCGTACCGGTCAAGCATCGGGGTGTTCGTTGCCACCGACTCCTGCGGGGAAACGATCGTGCCCACGTCCTCGCCGCGGGAAGGATGCCCCTCCTCGCGCGACGGGGTCGACAGCGGCTCCGGCTGGGGGGTCATCCCCGGCTCGATTCCCGCGCTCGTCAGCACGGCGGAGACGATCTGCCCCGGATCGGAAAGGATCGCCATGAGGAGGTGCGTTGCCGTGGCCTCTTCTTCTCCGGCCTCCTCGGCGATCTCCATCCCCCGGCGGAAGAGTTTCTTGCACTTCTCGCTCCGTTTCACGACCTCGTCGGTATGATGGGCCTGCCCGGGACGAAGGCGTGACCGAACCCCCCTTCGCAGCGTCATGCTGGAAATCCCCATGGCGGCGAGGATCTCCTCGACGCGGTCCGCCTCGGCGCGGATCTTTCCCAGCGGGAGGGACTCCGCCTTGACGAACCGGACGAAACTCATCGTTTTCTGAAGGCTGCAAACGCCGATCAGCAGATGCTCGCGCTCGATGTACGGGTGCCTTGCCGTGGCCGCCTCCGCGGCGGCGATCTGCCAGGCAAGGCCGGCGGCTGCAGAAAGTTTCGTCATGGGCTTCTCCTTCTGTGCGCGTGTTCGCGTATTCCGGGGGCAATGAGAACGTGCGACGGAACGAGCAAGAAAATTCTATTCCTCTCTCGAAGGTGGGGTCAATAGCCGGAGGCGCAACCCTTTGAATCGGAAGAAAAAGGGGAACGGCCCCGCGAGGAGGGGCGCGGGGCCGTTGCTTTTTCCCGGAGTGAGGGGTACCCCGGGGAACCATTCCGTTTTCACGGAACTTTGATGACTTAACATTTTACAAGTTTCGTGCCTTTTCGTTATTGTTATGAACTGGGCGAATTTGCCGCCGATTTCCGAAACCCGCCACCCCGGTTATTTCAGTTTTGTCCTTTCCATTTCATTTTTGCAATTTTTTCGCTTCCGTCCGACTAGGGACCGAACAAGAGGTTGAGATGCCATAACGTCGATGTTACTCTTCCTTCTCGAAGGATTTCTGGAAAGGAGACCGGCGATGGCAGACCAGGAGAACCCTCAAGATACGCACGATTTTTCCGTGGACACGCCGATGACCAGCGAACCTTTCCCGCTGCGCGGATCGAACTCCCTGGACTGGGGGTTCAAGAACCGGCTGTCGAAGATCTTTCAGCCCGCAACGGGCAAAACGGTGATGCTGGCCATCGACCACGGCTATTTCCTGGGTCCGACCGCAGGGCTTGAGCGCGTCGACCTCTCGATCGTCCCGCTCCTCCCCTACGCCGATACCTTGATGTGCACCCGCGGCATCCTGCGATCGACCATCCCACCGACGTTCACCCAAGGGATTGTTCTGCGATCCAGCGGCGGACCGAGCATCCTCAAGGAACTCTCGAACGAAGAGATCGCCGTCGACATCGAAGACGCCGTCCGGCTGAACGTCGCCGCCATGGCGGTCCAGGTCTTCATCGGCGGCGAGCACGAAACCCGATCCGTACACAACATGACGAGGCTGGTGGACTTGGGCAACCGATACGGAATCCCGGTTCTGGGGGTAACGGCGGTCGGCAAGGACATGGTTCGGGACGCCAAGTACATGCGATTGGCCACACGGATCTGTGCGGAGCTGGGGGCGGCGTACATCAAGACCTACTATGTCGCCGAAGGATTCGACACCGTCACGGCATCCTGTCCCGTCCCGATCGTGATCGCCGGCGGGAAAAAGATTCCGGAACGGGACGCCTTGAAGATGGCCTCCAACGCGGTGAAACAAGGCGCCGCGGGCGTCGACATGGGACGGAACATCTTCCAGTCCGAAGCCCCCGCCGCGATGATCCGGGCGGTGAGAAAAGTGGTCCACGAGAACGCGACGCCCGAGGAAGCATACGAGTTCTATCGGAGTGCCAAAAAGCCAACCCCATGAAAAACCGATGGTCGGAAAAAAGGGCGTCCGAGGTCATCGCCCGATACGGGCGCCGGTGGGGAAGAGAGCTCGCCCTCCGGACGTACACGAGCCGGCTGATCGGGGAGGAGAAAGGACTCGTGGTCCACGGAGGAGGCAACACGTCGGTCAAGGCAGCCCGTGCCGACGTCTTTGGCCGGCGCATTCCGGCGCTCTTCGTCAAAGCCTCGGGACGGGACCTGGCAACCATCGAACCGGATGGGCACGTGGGGCTCGACCTCGAATACCTCAAACGGCTGCGGAACCTGAAGGAGCTGCCGGACGAATCCATGGTGAAGGAGCTTGCGACCCATCGACTCGATGCCGAAGGGGCGAGACCCTCCATCGAGGCGCTGCTGCACGCTTTCCTCCCGGCGAAATATATCGATCACACCCATCCCGATGCGATCCTGGCACTTACCAACCAGCGCAATGGAGCCCGGGTCGTCCGGGATGCCCTCGGCGGAGAGGTCGTCGTGCTCGACTACATCAAGCCCGGTTTCTCGCTGGCCCAAGCCGCCTCCGCGGCCTTCGACGGTTCTCCCGGCTGCCTGGGCATGGTCCTGATGAAACACGGGTTGCTCACCTGGGATGACGACGCTCGGCTGTCGTACGAAAAAACCATCGCCCTGGTGACGCGGGCGGAGAGATCCCTGGCCGGAAAATCCAGGAACTCGACCCGTTCCGGAACGGCTCCGTCCGCACCGACGGCCCGCGAAAGGTATCGGAACATCGCCCCGATCCTTCGAGGTCTTCTGGCGGTGCCGACGGGGGATCCGGATCGGCCGCACCGCAGGGTCGTTCTCCGGCCGCTGACCACGGCAGACGCGCTCGATCTGGTCGATTCGCCCCGGGGGAAAGAGATCGCGATGTCGCCCCCCTTGACCGCCGACCATCTGATCCGGACGAAGGCCCTGCCTCTGTGGATCGAGGCCCCTCCCCATGACGGCGAGGAGAGGATCCGGAAGCGGATCGCAAAGGGGATTGCCGGATATGCAAGGCGGTACGACGCCTATTTCAGGCGGCATGCCTCGAGGCTCCGCCGCGCGATCGAACGATTCGACCCCATGCCCCGCGTCATTCTCATCCCGGGACTGGGCGCCGTATGCGCGGGAGGCGATCTCGAGGAGGCCGCGCTCGCAAGGGAGATCACCGAGCAGACGCTGAAAACCAAAAGGAAAATCGCCGCCGTCGGCACCTACGAGGGCCTGCGCGAGGATCAGATCTTCGACATGGAATACCACCTCCTGCAGCGGGAGAAGCTCGCCGAGGAAGAGCTCCCCCTTAAGGGATCCGTTGCGCTCATCACGGGGGCGGCAGGCGCGATCGGCGCCGGAATTTGCCAGGGGATCCTGGAAAACGGGGGTCTCGTCGCTGCCACCGATCTGCCCGGAGACCGCCTGGCCGGGCTGGTGGAGGAGCTGAACCGGACGCATCCCGGCCGAATCATCGGGGTTCCTCTCGACGTCACGAAACCGCGGTCCGTTGCCGGAGGATTCCGCCGGGTCGTTGAGGAATGGGGAGGGATCGACCTCCTCGTCGTCAACGCCGGCGCTGCGCACGTCGCACCCCTCGCCGAAATGGACCGGAGGGCTTTCCGGAGGCTGGAACGGGTGAACCTCGACGGGACGCTCCACGTTCTGTCCGAAGCCGCGCGCCATTTCCGGAAGCAGGCCACCGGCGGGGACATCGTTCTGATCTCGACCAAGAACGTGTTCGCGCCGGGTGCGAGGTTCGGCGCCTACAGTGCGACCAAAGCGGCCGCGCACCAGCTTGCCCGGATCGCCAGCCTGGAGCTCGCGGAGATCGACATTCGCGTGAACATGGTGTCCCCGGACGCCGTCTTCTCCCATGGGACCCGCAAATCCGGGTTGTGGGAGGAAGTCGGGCCGGAGCGCATGCATGCGCGAGGCTTGGATGAGAAGGGGCTCGAGGAGTATTACCGCAACCGCAACCTTCTCAAGGCGAGGATTACGGCCACGCACGTGGCAAGGGCGGTTCTCTACTTTGCCACCCGCCAAACGCCCACAACGGGGGCGACGATCCCGGTGGATGGCGGTCTTCCGGATGCCACGCCGAGATAATCGGTGCCCGGCGGCCGGGAAGGGGTCGATCAGACCCGGAACTCGGTGAGCGCGAGGAAGGAGCCGAGGCGTTCCGCGATCTCCTCCCCGGTGAGGTTCTGCAGCTTCTCCGTGCTGAACGCTTCCACGGTAAAGGAGGCGATCGCGCTCCCGTACATGGTGGCAAGCCGGAAATCCATGTCGGTGTGCTCCCGGGTTCCGCAGCCCGCGAGGTATCCCATGAATCCGCCCGCGAAGCTGTCGCCTGCTCCGGTGGGATCGAAGATCGTCTCGAGGGGATACGCCGGGGCGGCGAACATCGCCCCGTCCGACAGGTGCAGGACGCCGTACTCGCCCCGCTTGATCACCACCCGCTTCGGGCCCCATCCCATCAAGATCCGGGCCGCCTTGACGAGGTTGTATTCTCCGGTCAGCATCCGGATCTCCCCCTCGTTCACCATCAGGATGTCGACCCTTTCGATGACCTCCCGCAGCGGGCCAGGACTGTTCTCGATCCAGTAGTTCATCGTGTCCAGGGCGACCAGTTTCGGTCGGCGCACCTGGTCGAGGACGGCCTTCTGGAGGGCGGGGGCGATGTTGCCGAGGAAGATGTACGGGGTGTCCCGATACCCCTCGGGGAGGACAGGGGCGAAATCCCGGAAGACGTTGAGCTCGGTGGACACGGTATGTGCCGTGTTGAGGTCGTATTCGTAGTACCCCCTCCAGTGGAAGGTCTTCCCCTCGGCCACCGTAAGCCCCGCCGTATCGATCGACCGGGAGGCGAGCATCTCGATCACCTCCGGGGGAAAGTCGGCGCCCACGACCGAGACCAGCCGCACGTGGCAAAGGTAGCTGGCCGCCAGCGAGAAGTAGGTGGCGGATCCGCCCACCACATGCTCGACCTCCCCGAAGGGGGACCGGATGCTGTCGAAGGCCATCGAACCGACGACCAGAAGGCTCATGCCCGCTCCTTACCCGAGGTGCATACCGTTCTATCCTACTACCGGAGGATGCGGCCGCGGTAGCACGGTTTCGCCCTCCCCGGGCGCGTGCTCTGCTACGATAGCCGGATTCCGGGGAACAGGCCATGCGATGCCTTCCCGGAGCGTCCCCTGCACCGGGGCAACCTTGGCGGATCAGCCGAGGAAAGGGGGGAAGACCGGACCGGCCGGCCCGGTCAGGCGCCGCCGCGAAGGAGGACGTCCGCGATCACCGCCGCCAGAATCCCCAGGATGTAGAGGATCGAGGCGCCGAACGCCCGGCGGTACCGGCTCCGGACGACCACGTTTCGGTAGCAGGACCACAGGAAACCGCTCCAGAGGGCGAAGGCGGCCCACGCGAAGAAGACCGAGCAGTAGCCGAACGCCCACAGGGCAAGCGTCGCCGGCAGGAGGCTTACGGCGTACAGGAAGAGGAGGATCTTCGTGTACGGCTCGCCGAGGGCGACGGGGAGGACGGGGATGCCCGCCTCCCGGTACTCCTCCCGGTGCGCCAGCGCCAGGGCCCAGAAATGCGGCGGCTGCCAAAGGATCATCGCCAGGAACAGGATGACCCCGTCCATGCCGATCCGGCCGGCCACCGCGGAATACCCGATGAGGACGGGAAGCGCCCCCGGGATCCCCCCGGGGATCGTCCCGTAGGGAGAGCGCCGCTTGAGAAAGCAGGTGTACAGGATCGTGTAGGAGAGCACGGCGGCGAGCACGAGAGCGACGGTCAGGCCGTGAAGGAAAAGGTAGGATACGAGCAGCGAGGCCAGGATGAGGCCGAGGGCAAGGGAGAGCGCTCCCTCGCTCCCTACCCTTTTCATCGCCTCGACCCGCCCTTTCAGCCGGGGCATCCGCTCGTCCAGCGGGGCATCGAGAATGCCGTTGATGACCGCGGAACCGGAGGCGGCGGCCAAGACGCTTGCGAGGCAAGGAACCAGGACGCCGGCGCGGGGCACCCCCTTCGCCGCCAGCACCATCCCGGCGAGGCCGGCCAAGGCGACCCCCGAGGCGATGCCCGGCTTCGAGACCAGCAGGGCCGACCCGGCAAGATCCGCGCTGCGGATCCCCTCCTCCCCTTCGCGGGGCTTCCGGGACAGGGCGGTCGCCTTTATGACGCCGCGCCTTCGGGCGAGATTTCCAGGACCCACATCCGGGCCAGCATCAGGAGCATCCCCAGCGCCACGACCAGGTGCAGCGCCGTGGAGAGGAAATGGAGCCGGGTCAGCACCACGACCCCGCCGATGGCGATCTGCGCCAAAACCATCAGGAAGAGAGCGAAGGCCGTCCGCCGGTGCCGTTTGAGGCGATCATCCAGCGCCGCCGCCGAACAGAACGCCACGATGGTGAGCGCGACGAGGACGGCCAGCACCCGGTGGGAGAACTGGAGAAGTACCCCGCCGTCGGCAAGAACTCCCGGGACAAGGCGGCCAAGCGAGGTGGGCCAGTCGGGCAGGGCCAGCCCGGCTCCCGCGTGGCGGACGTAGGCCCCCATCGCCGCCAGCAGGAACACCAGCGCCCCCATCCCCAGGAACAGACCGGGGTACCCCCGAAGCGAGAAGGAGGGCGGCGTGCGAACCCCGTCAAAGGACATCATGTAGTAGGCCAGAAGGAACACGAGAAGCCCCGTGGTGAAATGGACGGTGGTGAGCCGAACGGGGAGTTCGAGGAGGACCACCGCGCCGCCCATCACGATCTCGAGGAGAAGAAGGATGACCGCCGCCGCGGGGACGGCCCGTGCACCGCCCCGATACGCCCGGAACCGCCGATAGGACAGGGCGAACAGGGCCACCGCCGCCACCGCCGCGAAGACCCGGTGGAGGAACTCCAGGTAGATGTCCAGGCGGAGCGGCGGCAGGACCTTCCCGTGGCAGAGAGGCCAGTCGGGACAGGCCAGCCCCGCCTTCAGGCCCGCGACGAGATTTCCCCAGACGAGCAGAAGAAAGAACAGACCCACGGTCACCCTGCCGAGCATCGATTCTTCCCCTTTCCGGCACCCGCGGGAAGGCCCGCCGCACCGTCAACGGAACAAGGTATCCGAAAGCGTCCCCGCAATGATGAAGACGAGGAAAAGCAGGGGCGTCAGGGCGAACCCCCAGACGAGCCCGTTTTCGTACCGAAGGTGCATGAAGAAGAGCGCGACGAGCGATGCCTTCAAAGAGGCCAAGAGAAGGGCGACGACGACGTTCATCAAACCGAGGTGCACGTAGGAAACCGCGACGGTGACCGCCGTGAGGACGATGAGGGCGCCCCCGACGATCAGGTACGTCCGGTTGCCGGAATCGTGCCCCTGCATCGCAACCTCCTACCCCACCAGGTACAGCAGCGGGAACAGGTAGATCCACACCAGGTCCACGAAGTGCCAGTATAACCCCGAAATCTCGACCGGGGTATGGTAGCTTTCGGAATAGTCCCCTCTCCCGGCAAGGAACAGGACGGTACCCAGCACCCCGATCCCGGCCAGTACGTGGAGCCCGTGGAGACCGGTCAGCATGAAATAGAGCGAGAAGAAGATGTCCGTGCCGGGGTGGATCCCGTGGGAGAACTTCCCGATGTATTCCACGTATTTGATCCCCAGGAACGTCCCGGCAAGCAGGATGGTGAGGGAGAGGTACAGCCGGAGGAGGCCCACCTTCCCTTTGCGGATCGCCCCGATGCCGAGCGCGACGGTGAGGCTGCTCACGATCAGCACGACCGTGTTGACCGCCCCGAGGACCCGGTCCAGCTTCAGATGGCCTTCGTAGAACATCTGGGGGTACTTGATCCGGAAGACGACGTACGCGGTGAACAGCCCCCCGAAGAGAAGCACCTCGGTGGCGAGGAACGTCCAGATCCCCAGGGTCGCGGCCTCGCGCGCCGTGACCGGGTCCATGTGGGCCTCGTGGTGTCCCCCGATTCCCGCCCCGCCGTGGGTGCCCGGTCCGCTCATCTCCCTACTCCTGCTTCCCCGCGAACCCGTACGGCCAGTCGGTGACCGTCGGGATCTCCTTGAAATTCTCCGTCGCGGGCGGCGACCCGGTCTGCCAATCCAGGGAGAGGGCTTTCCAGGGGTTCGGCGGAGCGGGGGCGCCCCGGAACAGTCCGCGGAGGAAGTTCGCGAACATGAGAAGAATCCCCGCCGCGAGGATCCACGATCCCACCGTGGACAGGATGTTCAGCGCCTGGAATTGCGCGGGATATTGCGCGTAGCGCCTCGGCATCCCCTCGAACCCCAGGATGAACTGGGTGAAAAAGGTGACGTTGAAGCCGAGGAACAGGAGAACCCACGCCGGGACCGCCATCTTCTCGCTGAGCATTCTCCCGGTCATCTTCGGAAACCAGAAGTGCAGGCCGGCCAAAAGCCCCATCACCGTCCCCCCCATCATCGTGTAGTGGAAATGGGCGACGATGAAATAGGTGTCGTGCAGGTGGATGTCCGCCACGGCGAGCATCATCTTCTCCTTTCTTACCTATTCCGTGGCCGTCCCGACGGCGATCAAGGTCTTCAACTGGATCGCCACGATGTATCGGGGGTCGATCACCTTCGAATCACCCATGCTCTACGCCTTGACCTTCATCTTCCTCTTCATCGTCG
>DASUAN010000091.1:0-4137 GCA_035763765.1 Candidatus Deferrimicrobiaceae bacterium | reverse complement strand
CGCCCAGGTGGTGAAATCCTGCTTGAACTCCCCGAAGGCGGTCAGCAGGAGGACCGGTATGGACGCGCTCTTCTGCCGGATCCGGCGCAGCACCTCGAGGCCGTCGATCCCGGGCATCTTCACGTCAAGCGTCACGAGATCCGGGCGGAACGTGTCGAACTTCCGGAGCGCGGCGAGGCCGTCCTCGGCCAGCTCCACCTTGTATCCCTCCTCGACGAGCTCGTCCCGGTACAGTTCGCGGATGTTCTCTTCGTCGTCGACCACCAGGATTTTTTTCATCGATGGGTCCCTCCCTTTCTTCCTTTCTTCGCCGGTTCGGCGGCCTCCCCCCATCGCGCGGTGAGCCCCGCGTCGAGCCCGATCCGCTGGAGAATGCGGGAGACGATGAAGTCGACCATCTCCCCGACGGTCGCCGGATGGTGGTAGAACCCCGGGCACGCCGGAACGATCTCCGCCCCGGCGCGCGCCAGGGCGAGCATGTTCTCCAGGTGGATGACGGACAGGGGAGTCTCCCGCGGGACGACCACCAACGGCCTCCTCTCCTTGAGCGCGACGTCCGCGCACCGCGTGAGGACCGAGGAGGAGATCCCGTGGGCGATCCGGCCGAGCATCCCCATCGAGCAGGGAGCGATGATCATGGCGTCCGGGGGATTGGACCCGGAAGCGAACGGGATGGAGAAATCGTCCTCCGCGCGGAGGTGGAACGCCGTTGCGGGCACGGACATCCGCTCCGCAAGCCACCGCTTTCTCCCCGCCAGGCCGATGCTGCGCAAAAGACTCCGGGACGCCGTTCCCGGCGGGGAACCCTTTTCCGTCCCGACCTCCGCGTCCAGGATATCCCAGGCCGTCGCGGTGACGATCAGGGAAAGCTCGACCCCTCGGGAGGCGAGCGCCGCACCGGTACGGAGACCGTAGACGGCGCCGCTTGCGCCGGATATGCCGAGCAGCACCTTCATGGGGTTTCCTTATCCCCCGCCGTCCGATCCCGCCGGTTCAGAGCACGAGGTCAAGATAGGTGAACAGACATAGGGCGATGCTGACGATCCCGTTCAGGTTGAAAAACGCCACGTCCAGCCGGGAGAGGTCGTCCTCCCGCAGGATGGCGTGCTCGTAGACCAGGACCGCGGCGCACACCGCCCAGCCCGCGAGGAACCACCCCCCGAGCTCAAAACTATAATATCCCACGAGAAGAAGGGCCGCCATCACGAAGTGGAACAGCCGCGCCACCCAGAGCGATCGCCCTATGCCCAAAAACCGCGGGATGGAGTAAAGCCCCTCCTTCCGGTCGAACTCGATGTCCTGGAGGGCGTAGAGGACGTCGAACCCGGCCACCCAGAAAAGGACCGCGAAGGAGATGACGAGGATCCGCGGGTCGAATCCCCCCGTCACCGCGATCCAGGCGGCCAGCGGCGCCGCCCCGAGGCACATCCCCAGGATGAAGTGGGATGCCCAGGTGTAGCGTTTCATGTAGGAGTAGGAGAAGAGGATGAGCAGAAGCACCGGGGAAAGCTTGAGGCAGAGGGGGTTGAGCTTCGCGGCCGACAGCTCGAGCAGAAGGACCGACAGGAAGATGAAGACTCCCGCCATCGGCCGGCTCACCTGGCCCTTCGGGATGGCGCGATCCCGGGTCCGCGGGTTCCGTGCGTCGACGTCGGCGTCGACCAGCCGGTTGAACCCCATCGCGGCGCTCCTCCCCCCCACCATCGCCAGGACGATGTAGAAGACCGTCCGCAGGGAGGGGAGGCCCCCCGCGGCGAGGAATGCCCCGATCAGCGCGAACGGCAGCGCGAAAACGGTGTGCGCCACCTTGACCATCTCGAGATAGACGCCGACCCGCCCGAGCATCAGCGGCCCCCCGTCACGGGATGAAAATCCCTCCCGGCAGTTGGCTCGGCCCTAGGGAGCCTTGGCGATGCAGGGGGGGTCGACGAGGCGGCCTGTGGAGCGAGGTTGCCGGCCCGGCGAGCGGAACCGGCAGCGAGCGGACGAAGGTCGCGAGCGTAGCCGAGGGGACCTCCCCCGCTTCGCCCAGGGGCCCCTCTCCAGGCCGGCGCAAGCCGAAGGAGGGGACCCATCAGAACCCGTACTCTTTCCACCGCCGTGTGACGAGGGCCACGATCTCGTCGTCCATCCGGATGTCCTCGGGCCACTCCCGGGCGAACCCCTCGGAGGCCCACTTCCGCGTGGCGTCGATCCCCATCTTCGACCCGTAGTGCGGGATCGGCGAGGCGTGCTCCAGGGCATCGACCGGCCCCTCGACGATCATCGTGTCGCGCTTCGGATCGACGTTGTTCCCGATCCGCCAGAGGACCTCGGAGAGGTCCTGGATGTTGACGTCGGCGTCGAAGACCACGACGAACTTGGAGAACATGAGGAGCCCCAGTCCCCACACGGCGCTCATCACCTTCCGCGCGTGCCCCGGGTAGCGCTTGTCGATCGCGAAGAAGGCGAAGTTGTGGAAGATCCCCTCGACCGGGAGGTTCATGTCGACCACTTCCGGGACGATCTTCCGAAGCAGCGGCAGGAAGATCCGCTCCGTCGCCTTTCCGAGGTAGACGTCCTCCATCGGCGGCTTCCCCACGATCGTCGCGGGGTAGATCGGGCTTTTGCGCCTCGTCACGCAGGTCACGCGGAAGACCGGATAGTCGTCGGCGAGCGAGTAGTATCCGGTGTGGTCGCCGAACGGCCCCTCGGTGCGCACTTCGTCCGGGTCGACGTACCCCTCGAGGATCACCTCGGCGTGCGCGGGAACCTCGATGTCGATCGTCCTGCACCGGACGAGTTCAACCGGCTGCTTGCGCAAAAAGCCGGCGAAGACCATCTCGTCCACGTCCTCGGGAAGCGGCGCCGAGGCCGCGTAGATCGTCGCGGGGTCGCCCCCGAGCGCCACCGCCACCGGCATCCGCTCCCGCTTCTTCCGGAACCCGCGAAAGTGCTGCGCGCCCCCCTTGTGGATGTGCCAGTGCATCCCCGTGGTCGTCTCGTCGTAGACGTGCATCCGGTACATCCCGACGTTGCGCCGGCCGGTCTTCGGGTCCTTCGTGAAGACGAGCGGGAGGGTGAGGAACGGGCCGCCGTCCCCCGGCCAGGTCTTGACGACCGGGAGAAAGGAAAGCGACGGCCGCTCCGTTTCCACCACCTCCTGGCACGGCGCGGAGGAGACCGTCTTCGGGAGGAAGTCGGCCAGGCGGGCGAGCTTCGGGAGCATCTTCAGCTTTTCGAGGAGGTTCGTGGGGATCTCGGGCTCGATCACCTCCGCCATCCGGTCGCCGATCTCGTCGAGGGAAGACACCCCCAAGGCGAGGCACATCCGGCCCATCGTCCCGAAGAGGTTCATCGCGAGGGGGACGGAAGAGCCCTTCACGCTCTCGAAGAGCAGGGCCGGTCCGCCGGATTTCACCGCCCGGTCAGCGATCTCCGCCGCCTCGAGTTCGGCGGAGACGGGCGCCGTGATCCGCTTCAGCTCCCCGCGGGCCTCGATCGCGGCAAGAAACTCCCGCAGGTCCCGGAACGCCATCCTTCCCCCTTGGCGCGAAGTGCCGTGGCAAAATCATAACACACGGGCTGCCGCCCGGAGGGGAATCCCCCGTCCTACCTCTGGTCCATCCCCGAATCCCCCGCCTCCAGCGAGTCCTCGGTCTGCTGTTCGATGATCGACTCCAGGCGGCGCTCGCTTCCGAAGACGGAGAAGGTGAGGATCACGTTCGTCGCCGCGATGACGAAGAAGGTGTACTGGATGAACGACTCCGTCCCCGCGATCCCCGCGGCGGACGGAAGGGTGGCCAGGACCGCGGAGGCCAGTCCGCGGGGCCCCATCCCGGTGATGACTCCCCGTTCGAACGAGGGCTGCTTCCGTCCGAGCCAGCCGACGATCCGGGTCGCGAGGTACCTCGTCCCATAGACCAGGAGGACGATCCCGGACGAGACGAGAATGAGCGGCCAGGTGTATCCTTCCACGTCGAGGAGCATCCCGAGGTAGACGAAGAAGAAGACCCGGGCGAGGAAGGTCACCTCCTCGTGGAACCACCCGATCGTCTCGTGCAGCGCGAAATCGGTGGCGTCCCAGTCGTACCGGTCCCGGGTGGGCATCTTCTTCATGATCGACTCGGCGTTGGCCATCGCCATGCCGAAGACGAG
>DASUAN010000090.1:0-2401 GCA_035763765.1 Candidatus Deferrimicrobiaceae bacterium | reverse complement strand
GCCCATCGACACCACGGAGATCACGATGGTGATTCCGGCCCCTTTGAGAAGGGCGGGGAAAAAGGTGAGAAGGGGCGCGTCCTTGGCCGCTCCCGGGACCGATCCGGACCCGGGGGACCCCCCATCGGCAAAAAGCTTCTCCTGGGCTTCGTTCCAAAGGCCCCACCGCTCGTAGATGCGCCGCAACTCCCCGGACTTCAACAGGTTTTCGATAGCGCCGTCGACGGCCTCCTGGAGGGCTTCGTCCCCTCTCCGGACGGCGACCCCGTAATACCCTTCCCCGACGGGAGGACCCGCGTATTTCAGCTTGGGATTCGGGCGCGCATAGTAGGCGGCGATGGGAAGATCGAGAAAAACGGCGTCCAGCCTTCCCAGGGCGAGGTCTTCGTACGGTTCGACGACGCCTGCGTAGATCCTCACGTCGACGCCTCCCACCTGTTGGAGCATCGTCTGGGAGACGGCGCCCATCAGCGTCCCGACCCGTTTCCCCTTCAGGTCGGCCAGCCCCTGGATTCCCTGCTCCTCCTTCCGGACGACGAGCTGCTCGGTGTAGACGTAATACGGGCGGGAGAAGAGCACCTTCGCGCTTCGTTCCGGAGTGATCTCGATCCCGTTGATCGTCACGTCGAAGTCGCCCCGCTCCAAGGCGGGGATCAGGCTGTCCCACGCATTCTGGACGAACCGGGCCTTGACCCCCATCTCCTTCGCGATCGCTCCGGCGAGGTCCACCTCGAACCCGATCAGCACATCCACGTTCTTCGGGTCGGGGAAGACGTAGGGGGCTCCTCCTTCGGCGTCGCCGCCCCACAGAAGGGTTCCGCGCTTCCGGATTTTCGCGACGGCGTCGTCGCCGGGCCGGGAGGAGGATGAAAGAAAGAGGATCAAAAAGATCGCCGAGAGGAAGAGGAGAAATTTCCGCAACGCCGTGAAAACTCCTTGCCGGGGTCCGGTAGGATTCCGGAAGATCCGCATTCCCGGAGGGGAACGACGTTCCCCTCCGGCGCCCATATGATGGCACACCCCGTCGATTTCTTGGAAGATCCATTTCCCGAGTCGAAGGACAGAGCTTCGCATCTAACGGAAGAAGAATTCGGGAGGTTAGGTGATTGGGGACACCCGGGTTCGCGGAGCGGAAAACCGGAAACATTCGCCCCGTCTGTCGCATGGCGATAGGGACCGCTGCGGGGCTTTTCTTCCTCTTCCTGTCGGCACTTCCCCGAGAAGCGCAGCCAGCCGTCGTCTGGCCAACCATTTCCCTTGCCTTGCGAACCGGAGGGCTTGCCCAACCGGTTCAGGTCACGCACGCCGGGGACGGAAGCGGCACACTCTATCTGGTGGAACAGGCCGGCCGCATCCGGATCTTTCGAAACGGGACGCTTTGGGCCTCTCCGTTTCTGGATATCGCCATCCGCGTACTCGCGGGCGGCGAGCAGGGGCTCCTCGGCCTGGCCTTCCCGCCGGAGTATGCGACCAAGGGATACTTCTACGTGAACTATACCCGGAGCCCGGACGGGGCAACGGTGATCGCCCGCTACCGGTTGACCCAGGACCCCGATGCGGCCGATCCCGCCTCCGAGGAAATCCTGCTCGTGATCGACCAACCTTTCGCAAATCACAACGGCGGCCAGATCGCCTTCGGCCCGGACGGCTTTCTTTACATCGGGATGGGGGACGGTGGTTCCGGGGGAGACCCGCAGGGAAATGCGCAGAATTCTTCCACGCTTCTCGGCAAGATGCTCCGGATCGACGTGGAGGGCGGAACCGTTCCGTACGCGATCCCGCCGGGAAACCCCTTCGCCGGCAGTGCGGATGTTCGCGGGGAGATCTGGGCGCTGGGACTTCGAAACCCGTGGCGTTTCTCCTTCGACAACGTTACGGGTGACCTCTATATCGGCGATGTGGGGCAGGGGTCCTTCGAAGAAGTGGACTTCCAGCCCGCATCGAGCGCCGGGGGCGAGAACTACGGTTGGAATGTCATGGAGGGAAGCAGCTGCTTCGGGGGCTCTGCATGCAACCCTTCGGAATTCGTGCTTCCGGTGGCCGAGTACGATCACTCCGGAGGAAAATGCTCCGTTACGGGAGGGACGGTCTACCGGGGCAATGCGTATCCCGGGATGGAAGGGATCTATTTCTATGGAGACTTCTGTACCGGGGAGATCTTCGGTCTGACGCGTGACGGTACCGCCTGGGAAACCGCCCTGCTCCTTGACGCGCCCATCCAGATTTCCGGTTTCGGGACGGACGAGGCGGGAAATCTGTATGCGACGGACTACACCGGCGGATCCTTGTACGAGATCGTGGTGGAGAACCGCCCGCCCTCGCCACCGGCCCTCCTCTCTCCCTTGGGCGGGCAGGCCGGGCTGCCGGCCTCGGTGACGTTCCGATGGAATCCGTCCGTCGA